>JBPCUV010000345.1:0-3216 GCA_051010975.1 Desulfocapsaceae bacterium | reverse complement strand
CCAATAAGCACGGCCGGCAGATAACTATTTATCTAACTGCACGGTAACCGGTACCGCCCGAGTAAAGGTATCAAAAACCGGGGAATAGGTCGGCCCTAACTGAATGATTTCTTCTATTTCTTCAGGTGAGGCATCGGCATCAATATTCACATACATGCGGACTTCTTCATACCCCCTGTGAACGTCGTCTTTAATCCCAAGAAACCCTTGCAGGTCAATATCGCCTTCTAGTCTCGATTCCATCGACCGGATGGTAACTCCTCTTGCTGCTGCATGATAAATTATAGATGTAGTAACACACGCGGCCAAAGCGGTGAGAGCATATTCTACAGGATTGGGGCCATGGTCGTTACCCAGCAGAAGAGGTGGCTCATCTGCATCTAACACAAATGGTTCCTTCCGGTTGTGTTCTTGCTGAGTGCCATAGAAGTTTTTAATTGTCGTACGGTTGTGCCCTCCATCTAGCCATTGGTTGCCTGCCTTAAATTTAAACTTGGCAATCACCGGCGCATTTTTTACTGCATCGATAGTTCCAAACAATTCATCTACATTTACACCGTTAACAACATTTTGATTTTCCATATTCTTAGCTGACTGTTCCATTTTAGTTCTCCATGTGGAAAGGTTTGTTTTTTATCGCAATCATTTTTGCTGCGATTACAGACAAACACTCCACTAATTGTGCCAGTTTGGATATTTTTAAATTAACTAATAATAACAATATTATAGAACTGAATGGGATTGGTTGTATAGGTGGCGAAATATGGTGATTAACGAAATCTCGCCACCTTTTTTACCGAGATGTCGGTAGATCAGTTACTCCTTTATATGGGCTCAATCTAGGTGGAGAACTTATGAGGACGCTTTATTCCAAAAGCTTTCATTCTGGATTGGAAGGTTGATGGCGGTAATCCGATAAGTTGTGCCGCGCCGTTTGGGCCGGATACACGCCATCCAGATTTTTCGAGGGCAAGCAGTAAATTGTCACGTTCTAATCGGTTAAGCTGCTGGATGCTCTTAACACTATTGTCTGAAGGTGTATCATTTTTAATTGTAGCTGAGCTAACCTGGCTGGGAAGAACCTGATTAAAATTAATCCGCCCCTTACGTGCTGTGATAACACCACGTTCAATAACATTTTGAAGTTCACGTACATTCCCCGGCCAATCATAACTCCTTAAATGTTCAATAGACTCAACATCGAAAGGCAAAACCTCTTTGCCCATGCGAGTCGAAAACTGATTAACGAAGTGTTCAGCAAGCAGGCGTATATCATCACCGCGTTGATTCAGTGGTGGTATGTTGATTGGAAATACATTCAGCCTATAATACAAATCCGCTCGAAAATTCCCTTCCTGAACAGCCATTGACAAGTCTCGATTTGTTGCGGCGATCACCCTGACGTCGGTATGACGAGTTCTTGAACTTCCAACCGGGGTGTACTCCCCCTCTTGCAATACCCGAAGCAATTTTGCTTGCAGTTCCCCGTTCAATTCGCCTATCTCATCAAGGAAGATAGTGCCACCATCAGCGAGAGCAAATCGCCCATCTCGGCTGTTGGTGGCACCCGTAAATGCCCCCTTCTCATGCCCAAAAAATTCACTTTCCATAAGTGCTTCTGGAATAGCCGCACAGTTTACGGTGATTAGAGGGTGATCTTTCCTTGAGCTGGATGAGTGTATGGCCCGTGCTACTAGCTCTTTTCCTGTGCCAGTCTCGCCGTATATGAGAACCGTTGAATCTGTAGGAGCCACCTCAGCCATAAGCTGTAATGTTTTTCGAAATGGTGTGCTTTCCCCTATTAGCTTTCCAAGGTTGTAGAGTGATTGAATCTCATCTTTTAAGTATTCAGTCTCATTCCGAAGTGATCGAATTTTCTTCTGTGCTTCATATCGTTCATTAACGTCCCTTAAAATGAGCACATAGCAAGGACCCTCAGCGCTCTCAATCTGAGAAATTGTGGCTTCGGCCTGAAATTTCTTCTTTTCATTATTCAACACTATCAAACCGTTGGGCACCCAGATACTACGCTCACTTTCAGGATTTCTATTGAAATTACGCACTATTTTATTAAGCCGATCAGAATCCCCGGACATCATAAACTGGTGAAAAGACCTGCCAATGCACTGGTCTTTTTGGCAACCAAAGATACGCTCAGCGGCTTGATTCATCATCAGAATATTGAAATCTAGATCAAGCTCGACAATGGCATCCATTGCTCCGTCAAAAATACCTTCCAGTTTCTCCTTGTGGATTTGATTTTGAGTTTCAGCTTTCAATCTGAGTATCTCTGCTGTCGACCTGGCAGCAAAGATTTGAAACAGAGCTAAATTGCGATATGATTCCGGCATTGGTTTCGTATCCACAACCGCAATATTTCCCAGCACATTGTTATCTGGATCTAATAGTGGAAATCCCATATAACTGACGGCACCTAAGTCAACGAGATCAGGATCACCGGGGAAAAGCTCAATGACGTTGTCAGGGACGTGCAGGAAAGTCTTATTTTTCAGGGCAGCTTCACAGGGCGTACCGATTATGTCGTACTCATAGTGATCAACAAAATCATTCCCTAACCAGAATGCCAACGACCTAAGCCGTTGCACCTTGGGAAGATATTCTGTTATCCATGCACCATGGGTTCCCAAAGCTTGACAAAAATTTTTCACTACTGCGTGGAAGAAACGTGAACCAGTTTCGGAGGCGGTTCCTTCTACTAATGAACGCAATAAAAGATCATCATCAAACTTCTCTCTTGTAGGTGTTTTTCGATTACTCTGCATGATAGGATTTGCCTCAGCAAAACACTATGACACTGCGGTGTTGTTGACAATGGAGTACAAGCAAATGAATTTTAATTATTAGAGATGTCCTGTGGCAATGTTAAGTTCAATTCTAAGTCGATGATATCAACTTATCAGGAATAGCCTTAACCTGGTTAAGATGGCAGAATGTTAATATTGGCATGTATAATATAACTCATAGAACCTTAATGCGGATTGCTAATCGTTTGTACTGATTATCATCTATGCGGTGATGGGTTGAACCCCTTCTCTTGTATATCATGTCTAACACTTCCTCTAGCAACTCAGAATCATCTTTAGTCCAGCCCTTGGTTATTAGCATCGTTTGCGTTTTGCTGACTGGCATTTCATTCGGGTTCGGCAGAACTCTTTTTCCAATGGTAATGCCAGAAATGATCAGGGATTTGCATCT
>JBPCUV010000344.1:0-3175 GCA_051010975.1 Desulfocapsaceae bacterium | reverse complement strand
TGAAGCTAGGAGACATCCAGGTTGGTCATCTCTTCCGTTACGGAAAATTCATATGGTGGATATTCATAGATAGGCAGCCGGGGGTCAGTTACTCCGATTGAGTAACCATATAATCCTGCATAGTCCGCAGGCTCCTCTCCCATCTCGGCCAGTTGCTCCAGATATTCACTTACTGATTTTGATTCAATGACGATGATCTTGCCAAGTTTCTCGATAATTGGACTGTGCCGCCTGGTCGGATCATGATCGAACTGCAGGATTCTCCTGCCATAGCGGGTTATGCCGATCACTCTGAAACTAAGGCTCTTGCCAACTCCTGGCAGGTTGAGAACATTACGATCAGAGGCCAGAAAGGCAATGTCCTCCTTGTCTCCTAAGGTAGCGAGAATAGATGCCATTTCTTCGGGTTGGTCCAAATATGAGCTGAGCTTTTCAACTGCCTTTTGACTCAACTTTCCGATCACCTTTTCTTCCATCTGTTCCTGAACAGCTCGACAATTAAGGGCAAAATTATAGCTGTTCTCCATATAGCCCTTAACCGAAAAACTGTAATAGGGAAGCACTCCGACCTCGCCAAGCGTCTGGCGCAGTTTGGCGTTATGGCCCCGCCGTGAGGCGGCAGCTGTAAAAACATGCTGATTGATGACCAACCAGCCGGCCCGCTGCAGTCGGGTCAGGGCGTCCTTGACCTGGGGTGTGATTTCCATCGGAGATTCAACATGGGTCTGGATAAAAAACTGTTTGATACCCGCCTGTTTAGCCTTTTTCTGAAAGCCCTGCAGAACCTCTATTAGTTCCGGAGTAATCCGCTGCGGCAGATACACCGGTAAGCGGGTACCGAGGCGGACCCGAACTATTTCAGCAAATTTTTCATCTACCGGGCGAGCCTTGTTCGCCGCTCGTTTCCTCTTGGCCATCTGGTAAACGCCATCAAGTAGCTGTTTGAGAGCCGCATCAGAACTCATCAAAGCATCACCGCCGGTGATCAGAATGTCTCGAAGCTGGGAATCCTGCTCGAAATAGTTCAACAGGTCCTGAAGCCGTTCCGGCCATTTTTTATCCGGTTGCAGCTTTTTCAAGTCAAAGTTCAGCTGTCCTTTCTGAAACGAGTACATTCTCTGGCAGGAGGCGCAGAGTCCCCCACAGGCGCGCCCCGTGGTATCAGGGATAAGGATTGCTACTTCCGGATACCTCCGGTGAATATGGTATTCAGACGGCAGCAGCCAGCCGGCGGCATTGGGTTTTCCCGGTTCAACCTGGTCCTCCTTTTCCCAGGCGACAATATGGCCGAATTCCTCAACCAGCTGCCTGCTGTAGAGCACATAGTGGCGGATAGCCAGATCGGCACCGATGGCAAAATAAGGAACCCTGACATGCAGCAGCGACAGGTAGTAGGGATTGACAAAGATCGGAATGGAGGCCTGCTCAGCTCCATAGAGTATCTTCATAGTTTCGGGATCAAGGGAGTTGCCAAGCATCTCATTGAGCAGATCGGCTGAACGAACCGCGAATTTGAGATGAAAGCGATAATCATCCCACCAATCGAGGGCCTGCATAAATTTCTGTTCCGGTGAGAGATCAGGACCAAAGCAGTATTTGCGGTCGACGATTTCACCTGACTCCATTTTATCGATGATCAGATTCAGAATACGATCCCGATTTTCTTCTCTGAGCTTGACTATGCGGGGATCGAGTCCTGAGGGGAATCTGGCCATCCATTTCTCTACCCGCTCTCGGTCTGGCAGCTCACGTGTTTCCATCCCCTCGAACTGACGGAACAGATGAAGCATATCCTCGAAGAAGGGCGGTCTGGCCCCACCAGTGCCATGATTCACTGCCAGCCAGATCATTTTGATCGGATTATTGACCGCTGCCACTCCCCGCAGATTCTGATCACGATAGGCCATGCCCGCATGATCGATATAGTCGAGCAGGCGGATGGCAGCAAAGTCTCTCCAGGAAAGCATGTCGTAAGGATTCTCTTGATCCAGCTCAGCCCGGTAGTAGTCGATGGCTCGGCGGTTGTCCTCCAGCACCTCCATCACCCAGCTCCTAACCCCGATCAATGCCTCGATCTCCGTCTTGGCGTAGCGCATTATTTTTTCCAGCTTCGGATTCTCAGATAGAAGCTGGTGCAGCAGGCGGTGGGATTTTACCGAGATAGATACCCGGTCCAGACCCATCAGGTCCGGATCATGATTGTTATATCGTCGATTCTGATTATTACGACTGTGCATCGATCGATCCTCCCGTCCAAAGAGTTGATGGGTAACGATCTGGAAAGCAGGCTCTGCCACCCAGTCAGGCAAATCAGGCCATAAGTCAATTATATATCTTAATCAGGCAGAGTAAAAGATTGGACGACAGCAGTCTGGGGTAACTCAGCCGCCGTAGCCGCCCAGGTCCTGTACCGCGGGCAGTCGGCTCTCAGGATGACGCTGCTCTCCGGCACTGGTCACATATATGGCGCTGCTCCCGGGCAATGGGCATTTGGTTTCGCAAATACCACACCCGATGCAGAGCGCATCATCGATGAACGGTTGGCGGATTTGCCGCCTTACACCCTGCTCATCGACTACCTCGAGGCTCCTGAACTTGATCGCCTTTTCCGGGGTCGGACAATGCTCTTCACAGACGATACATGGAATGCCCTTGGCAAAAGGCAGACATCGATTCTTGTCAAACCAGGCATGGCCGATCTTGAACTGGTGCTTCTGGGCCATATCAAGAACTTGTAAAGCACCTGTCGGGCAGACCTGGCCGCAGAGCGTGCAGTTGAATTCACAATAACCGGTCCGGGCGACCAGATAGGGTGAAAACATCCCCTCAATTCCAGCCCTGAGCATCACCGGCTGCAGGCCATTAGTGATGCAGACCTGCATACATTGGCCACAGCGGACACACCGGTTGAGAAACTCGGCTTCAGCCAGGGCGCCCGGTGGCCGAATCAATAGCGGATCGGCCTGAACATTAAGCGTCCGCACACCCAGTACCGAGGGCAGAACCAGCGACGCCGAGGCAGTGGCGAGAAAACGCCTTCGAGAAAGTGAGATTCCGGCTCCACGGGAAATCGGAGTGGCACCACCAAAAGAAATAATCTGCCGCGGACACTGCTGAAAACAGTCCATACAGAGTATGCAGGTATCTATATGTATTTTTCTCTGCTCATCGACGG
>JBPCUV010000343.1:0-3763 GCA_051010975.1 Desulfocapsaceae bacterium | reverse complement strand
AATGCAGAAGACCATAACACGCAAGGACACTCCCGAAATCAGGGGAATGCTGGCGAAAGTCGAGCACCTGGTTCGTGTGGAGGAGGCATAAATGATATCACTGGCAAATCTTTCTCCCCAGAAGGGGGCCAAAAAGGATCGTAAGAGGGTTGGTCGGGGTTCGGGAACCGGACTAGGAAAAACATCTGGTCGCGGTCACAAAGGAGCCAAGTCTCGTTCGGGGTATAAATCAAAGCCCGGGTTCGAGGGTGGCCAAATGCCCCTGCAGCGGCGTTTACCCAAGCGTGGTTTTAACAACAAATTTCGAAAAGAAGTCGACATAGTCAGTCTGGCCCAGCTTGATAAATTCGAATCGGGCCAGGAAGTCACCACCCAGACTCTGATTGACGCGGGCATTGTCAAGGCCGGCCGACAGGTGAAGGTTCTGGCCAACGGTGAAATCACCAAGCCGATGACAGTCAAGGTCGACAAAGTCAGCACTCAGGCCAAGGAACTGATCGAAAAGGCAGGCGGTTCCGTCTCCGAGATTTCGGCTCCAGTAGAGTAGCAGGACAGAAGTTCTGAAAAGTGGCCGCTCCCAGGAGGAGGGCCGCTTTTTAACGTCTAAGGACTATTATGAGCGGATTGCAAAGCGCAGCACAGATTCCAGAACTGAGAAAAAGACTGCTGTTCACCCTGATGATGCTTGCGGTCTACCGGATCGGTGTGCAGGTACCGACGCCAGGGATCAACAGCGAGGCCTTGACCGCCTTCTTCCAGCAGAACGCGGGCACCCTGTTCGGTATGTTCAACATGTTTTCCGGCGGTGCCCTGGAGAATTTCTCCATTTTTGCTCTGGGGATTATGCCCTATATCAGTGCTTCTATTATCATGCAGCTGCTCACTGTGGTAATACCTCAGCTTGAAACACTGAAAAAAGAGGGTGAGTCCGGACGTCGGAAAATCACTCAATATACTAGATACGGTACGGTGGTACTCAGTGTTATCCAGGGATCATTCATTGCTGTCGGGCTGGAGGGAATGACTGGCCCCGGTGGAGAAATGATCGTCTTGGATCCTGGTGTCCAGTTCAAGTTGATGACCATGATCACCCTGACCGCGGGCACTGCTTTTCTGATGTGGCTTGGTGAGCAGATGACCGAACGCGGTGTCGGCAATGGTATTTCGTTGATTATCTTTGCTGGTATCGTCGCCCGGGGACCTTCCGCGATCATTAACTCCTTCGAACTGGTCAAAGCGGGTGAGATTCAGATTTTCTTCGTACCGTTTATCGTCCTGATGATGTTCGGTGTCATTGCTCTGATCGTCTTCTTCGAAACCGCTCAGCGGCGCATTCCTATTCAGTATGCAAAACGGGTCGTGGGTCGGCAGGTCTATGGTGGACAGAGTTCTCATCTACCTTTGAAAATCAATGTTTCTGGTGTCATACCACCAATCTTTGCTTCGTCGATAATGATGTTTCCGGCAACTATCGGCAGCTTTATCCAGATCGACTGGGTTCAGCGTGCTTCAGCGGCCATGTCACCGGGTACAGTTTATTACTATATTTGTTTTATTGGTATGATCGTTTTCTTCTGCTTTTTTTACGCAGCTGTTCAGTTCAAGCCCGAAGATGTGGCAGAAAATTTAAGAAAGAACGGCGGTTTCATCCCTGGTATCAGGCCCGGTAAGCGAACTGCCGAGTTCATCGATAAAGCATTGACCAGGCTGACGGTTATCGGTGCTATTTATCTGAGTGCCGTATGTGTGCTGCCGACTATTCTGATTTCGAAGTTGAGCCTGCCATTTTATTTTGGAGGTACGGCGCTTCTGATTGTGGTTGGCGTTGGTATCGATACGATTTCCCAAATTGAGTCTCACCTGGTTATGAGAAATTACGAAGGTTTCATGAAGCAGGGGAGAATCAAGGGCAGGAGATAAAAGGTGTTCGCGTCGGCCAGTGGTCAAGCCGGAAAGTCAATTACGATTAAGAGTCGTGACGAAATCCGGATCATGGAGGAGGCTAACCAGATTGTTGCCGAAGTACTGGTGATGCTGCAGACAACGGTCGAACCTGGTATCACCACCTTCGAACTTGACCGGCTGGCAGAGGAACTCTGTATGAAGAGAAATGCGGTACCCGCGTTTAAGGGGTATCGGGGGTTTCCAGGAAGTTTGTGTGTCTCAATTAACGAAGAGGTGGTACACGGCATTCCTTCCAGGAAAAGGAAGTTGAAAAAGGGCGATATCATTTCGGTTGATTTCGGTACTCTTTATAAAGGTTTTTACGGCGATTCAGCGGTGACGATTCCGGTCGGCAAGACCGACAATGTCAAAGACAAACTCTTGAAAATTACTGAGGAGTCTCTGTACAAGGCAATTGAGCAGGTTAGAGTGGACAAGCGAATTGCCGATGTGTCTGCTGCGGTGCAGAAACATGTTGAGAACAACGGTTTCTCAATAGTTAGGCAGTTTGTCGGTCATGGTATCGGCACTTTCTTGCATGAGGGCCCGGAAATACCTAATTTTGTGCAAGAAAACAGTTCTCCGCGTTTGAAAGAGGGGATGGTGTTGGCGATTGAGCCAATGGTCAATGCCGGTACCTACAAGGTGAAAGTACTAAGGGACGGATGGACAGTGGTAACCAGTGATAAAAAACCTTCCGCCCATTTCGAGCATTCGGTAGCGGTCACAAGCAACGGCCCACTGGTACTGAGTTCTCGGGCACCGTTCAACGGGAAAGAGAAATAATACTTCTCTTTTTTGCTACTGTGTATTATAGTAGGCTGTTTTGACGATTATTAATTAGCTCAGGAAACTTTATGGCCAAGGAAGAAGCAATAGAAGTCGAAGGAACTATCATCGAACCCTTACCCAATGCCATGTTCAGGGTAGAACTGGACAATGGGCACAAGGTTCTGGCCCACATTTCCGGTAAAATGCGCATGCATTTTATCAAGATTCTGCCGGGTGACAGGGTAACCGTTGAGCTTTCTCCTTATGACCTGACGCGTGGCAGAGTGACGTTCAGGGCAAAGAACGCCAAGAAAAAGAAATAATTGAGGTTGCACCATGAAAGTACGGTCATCGGTAAAAAAAATTTGCAGCGACTGCAAGGTGTATAAACGGAACGGCGTTGTCCGCGTGTCGTGCAAAGTCAAGAAACATAAGCAGAAGCAAGGATAATTTTTATCCATCCGGAAAACAGAGTAAAGGAGATACATCTTGGCACGTATAGCAGGAGTTGACCTTCCCAAAAACAAGCACATGGATCGGGCCTTGACCTATATTTACGGTATAGGCCTGACCTCGGCCCGGAAGATTCTCGATACGGTTGATCTTCCCTACACGATGAACAGCGACGATCTTAGCGGTGACGATGTGAATCGAATCCGTACAGTGATCGAAAGTGACTACGTCGTAGAGGGTGACAGGCGCAGGGAAGTGTCCATGGACATTAAGCGGCTTATGGATCTTGGCTGCTACCGTGGCAGACGCCACCGTCAGGGACTGCCGGTGAGAGGACAGAAAACTAAAACCAATGCCCGGACCAGAAAAGGCCCCCGTCGTGGAGCCGTACGCCGGAAATAAATTCAATAATCTAACAGGTAGATACGAATGGCTGCAAAAAAGACGGAAACCCGGTCTAAGCGCAAAGTAAAAAAGAATATTCCCGAAGGTATCGTACATATCTACTCGACCTTCAATAATACCATCGTCACGATTTCCGATAAACAGGGAAACGTGGTTTCATGGTGTAGTTCTGGTGTGCTGGGATTCAAAG
>JBPCUV010000342.1:0-5402 GCA_051010975.1 Desulfocapsaceae bacterium | reverse complement strand
TGATTACTTCTTGAATGGCCAACCTTTTAGACAGGAGAAAAGATGCCGGAAGCTAATCATGTAGATCGTTATAGTATTGATAACACAGACTATGACGTTGGCCGTGACAATGTGAAAAAATGGGGGTTCGATGTTCATAATCCCGTCTTTGTGGTCAGTGCCGTATTGATACTGCTCTTTCTCATCGTAACGCTGGCAAGTGATCCTTCAGTCGCTAAAGCCACTCTCGATGGGATCAAGTGGAAAATCATCGCCAATTTTGACACCCTGTTCATCTGGACTGGCAACATCATGGTCCTATTCTGCCTCGCTCTGGTCGTCCTGCCATACGGTAAAATCAGACTGGGTGGAGAAGAGGCGGTACCTGAGCATTCGCTCTTGTCATGGTTCGCCATGCTGTTTGCCGCCGGTATGGGGATCGGCTTGATGTTCTGGGGGGTAGCTGAACCAGTGGCCTACCTGACCGGCTGGTACGAAACCCCTTTAAATGTTGAGCCGAATACACCTGAAGCTGCCAGACTGGCTCTTGGCGCCACCATGTTCCACTGGGGTTTACACCCGTGGGCCATGTATGGTGTCGTGGGATTATCGCTTGCCTTCTTCGCCTACAACAAAGGATTGCCGCTTTCAATCAGGTCGATTTTTTATCCGCTTCTCGGTGATCGAACCTGGGGCTGGGCCGGGCACATCGTTGATATATTAGCTGTTCTGGCAACCTTGTTTGGTCTTGCGACTTCGCTTGGCCTGGGGGCCCAGCAGGCCACCAGCGGGATCAATCATGTATTTGGCACAAGCGGTGGCGTCGGTATGCAAATTGTGGTCATCATCGGGGTGACCGCGATTGCTGTCACTTCGGTAATCAGGGGCATAGAGGGTGGTGTCAAGCTGCTCAGCAACATTAATATGATTATCGCAATTTGCCTTGTCGTATTTGTTGCACTTCTGGGATTTGGAGTGGTCATGGGCACCATACCTAAAACGATCGGTGCCTATGTGGAGAATATTATACCGCTCAGCAACCCACACGGGCGTGAGGATCAAGCCTGGTTCCAGGGATGGACCGTATTCTACTGGGCCTGGTGGATTTCCTGGTCGCCGTTTGTAGGGATGTTTATCGCAAGAGTTTCAAGGGGACGGACAGTTCGACAGTTTATAACAGCAGTACTGATTATTCCGACCTTGGTTACCGTCGTCTGGATGTCCGTGTTCGGTGGTTTGGCGATTAACCAGGTGGTTAACAAGGTTGGAGCACTTGGCAAAGAAGGGCTCACCGAGGTACCGCTGGCAATGTTCCAGATGTTTGAAATGCTTCCAATGGGTACCCTGCTTTCGATTGTCGCAATTATCCTGGTGCTGGTATTCTTTATTACATCGTCCGATTCCGGCTCTTTGGTTATCGACAGCATCACCGCCGGCGGCAAGCTCGATGCACCTGTACCACAGCGTATTTTCTGGGCTTCAATAGAAGGAGCGATTGCTGCGGTATTGCTCTGGATTGGGGGCACAGAGGCTATTCAGGCACTACAGGCCGGGGCTATCTCGTCTGCTCTGCCATTTACGATAGTTCTGCTCCTGATGTGCGTGGCATTAGTAATGGGTTTTCGTACCGAGCCTCGTGCAGTAAAATAAGATTTACAACCTGACGGGCTCACACCCGTCAGGTTGCTTGCATTTAACAGGTTTTTTCAGTTTGAAGAAGAGTGTGAGGCAAGAACAATTATGCAACTGAATGCCCTCAAAGAATACTCAAAGGGGGCACAGGACGGTAATATCGGTCGATGCCACACTTTTCTTCTCGATACAACTTAATTGACCTTCCCCTATCTTGTCGCTGACCCAGGTAAATGACTTCTCGGGCGAAAGGTTCTCAATCGCTCCATAAATATTGCAAAGTAGATTTTCAGACAGACTTTAGGCTCGCAATCACAGCTTTAAGCCCGGTGGTTGAGAATTTTGCACAATTTTGGTATTATGCGACATTATAAGGTTTTTTTGAATTTGTAGATTTCAAAATTTCCTCTGTTATATCTCTGCTTTATCTCTTATTTCTAGCAGTTTCTACCTGGATAAATGATGCCAAAGCTGCCAATCATAGTGTCGGTTCCGCATGGAGGCGAAGTGATTGCCCCGGAAATGTCGGATCATACACTTTTGTCACGCAGCGATATATTCAGTGACGGTGATCCCTTAACAAGAGAAATCTATGATTTCAAGAAAGAGGTCGCCTATTATTTTGAAAGCACCATTGCACGAGCAACTATCGATCTTAACCGCTCTCCTGATGATCTGCCGCCGACAAATGGGGATGGCGTTGTCAAAAGCCATACAGTTACAGGTAAAGGGATTTACCGCAAAAACCGTATCCCAAGCAAAGACACGCTGCGTCTATTATTAAAAAAATACTATAAGCCATACCACGACGGCCTAGAAGCGAAGAGCAAACAATCTTTCCTGCTCTGCGGTATTGACTGTCACACAATGCTTGAGACAGCTCCGACCACCAGCCATCATTTTGGCAGGGAACGGCCGTTTATTTGTCTTAGCAATCGTGGGGATCAGCAAGGAAACAAAGTCAAAGGAAGACGGCTGACGTGTCCACCTGAAATGATACGCTCTCTTAGTAGTTTTCTAAAAGCACAATTTCCGGAAGAAGCAAATGATATAAGGCTTAATAGTCCTTTTATCGGCGGCCATATCGTCAGGTATCACAGCAGGAATTTACCTTGGATTCAGATAGAGCTTAACCGTAAAAGCTATCTCTCTCCGGAGTGGTACGATCCCGACAATTTAGAAGTCTGTCATAAACAGATAGCCCGGCTTCGGAGTAAGCTTTTTTATGCGACAAGGAACTTTGTCAGGTTCAATTGCCAACACACAAGTATTGACAACCAGGTAGCGTAATCTCCTAATTTGTTAAACAGGATCTTATAAACTGAAAACTTAGATCAACTGATAACTATCTAGATTGCTACTTAAAGCTAGTGGTGCTTCACATGCCCTAAGAAGTCCTTGAGTCTATCTGATTCTGGATTTTTCATCACTTCACCAGGTTTTCCTTCCTCGACAATCATCCCCTCATCCATAAAGATCAGGCGGTCACCGACTTGAGAGGCAAATCCCATTTCATGGGTAACAACGACCATGGTCATGCCGCTGTCTTTGGCAATGTTTTGCATGACATCGAGTACCTCACCAATCATCTCGGGATCCAGAGCCGAAGTCGGTTCATCAAACAGTAGCACTTTGGGGCTAACGGCCAATGCTCGGGCAATCGCAACGCGTTGTTGCTGTCCACCAGAAAGTTGATCCGGACGCTTGTTTTCAAACGCGGCCAGGCCAACCTTTTCAAGCAGATCCCGGGCAATATCTGTTGCTTTTGGCTTACTCATTTTCCGTGCCTTGGAGGGACCGAAAGCGACATTTTCAAGGGCGGTTAAATGTGGAAAAAGGTTGAACTGTTGAAAAACCATCCCAACCTCCAGCCTTATTTGACGAATCTTTCTCTTCTCAGCGGGAATTCTGATGCCATCAACGACCAATTCACCGCTTGAAATTAGTTCCAGACAGTTGATACAGCGGATCAATGTGGATTTTCCGGAGCCGGAAGGACCAATGACCACAACTACCTCGCCCTCCTGAACAGAAAGGTCGATATTGTGCAAAACTTCTATATCGCCGAAGGATTTACAAACATTTTTTAATTCAATAATGCTTGACATCTTTTTCTCGTCTTTTTAGGTGTAGCTGGGTTCAGAATATCTCCATCTTTTTCTCGATGTGGCGCAAGGTCATGGCTAACACTGTGGTCATGATCAGGTACATAACAGCCACCGTGAGCCAAATCTCAAGTGCTCTAAAATTGCTCGCCATGATTTCCTGGCCCTGTCTTGTTAATTCACCAACCCCGATGACAATAAAAAGCGAAGTGTCCTTGAGGCTTATGATAAACTGATTTCCAAGAGGTGGAATCATCCTTCGAAAGGCTATTGGACCGATAACATGCACGATAAGTTGAAAACGACTGATACCAAGAGACATGCCGGCTTCAAGGAGCCCCTTATCCACAGAGATGACCGCTCCCCTGACAATTTCCGCAATATAGGCCCCAGCATTGAAGATAATGGTAATAACCGCGGCAGTTAAAGCTTCGATACGAAAACGTTCAAGATCAAAAACAGCTTTTACCAGCATGGGAAAGGCAAAATAGAGAAACATTGCCTGGACGATAATCGGTGTCCCACGGATGGTCTCAACATAGGCGCCGGATATATAACGAATCAACACGCTTATCGGCTTGAAGATTCCGTGTGGTTTTTCCCCGAGAGCTTCTGTGCCGGCGATACGGCCCAGACCGGCTAAAATACCGCAGGCCATGCCGCCAACTATTCCAAGAATAGTTATGATCCAAGTTAATTTAGCTCCTGCGAGAAGTGCAGGCAAAGATTCGGTAATAACTGAAAACTCAAAACCCATAAATGGACCCTTCTGCAGAAGTTGCTAAATGGGGGAGTGTTCTGATACCAAGAGACCCCTTCTACTCAATTTTGTGCAGAAGGGGTCTTGGTCCATGTCTTTTTCTGTGACTAAAAAAATGGTTTCACTACAGGTCCTTTTGCGTTTTCCTTCAGGTTATTGTGGATCAGCATTAAACCATTTTCTATACAAATCAGCGTAGGCACCGTCTTCCATCATCTGCAGTAAGGCAATGTTTACCTTGTCGCGCAACTCACTCCCCTGCGGAAAAGCTATGCCATACTGAGCAGCTTTGACATCAGGCCCAACGGCTTTAACTTTCCCCTCACCGGCAGTTTTGATGTAATAGAGCACATTAGGGGTATCGTGCATTGCTGCATCAGCACCACCAGTTGCAACTTCAAGATAGGCTTGATCTATGTTCGGAAACTTAACAAGTTTCTTCGCACCGAGAGTTTCAACATACTCAACGGTTGCTGTTCCAAGCTTGACAGCAACAACTTTTCCTTTCAAATCTTCAGGGCCTTTGATGTCCTGATTGTCTGCAGGAACCATAACTTTCAGTCCAGCTCTGAAATAAGGATGAGAAAAGTCAATTTTTTCTTCGCGGGCAGATTTGATAAAGATTGCCGCCAGGGCAACATCAAGGTTACCGGTCGTCAAACCTGGGATCAGGCCATTGAAATCCATCGGTTTCAATTCATACTCAACGCCAATCCGTTTTGCTATCTCTGCCCACAGATCGATATCAAAGCCTGTGTATTGGCCATCTTTTCCTTTGTACTCAAAAGGAACGAAAGCTGTGTCTGTACCAACAAACAACTTTTCAGCAAAAGCAGTTCCAGACATGGAAATCATTAAACCTATGAGAATCGACAAAAACACTCTTTTCATAATATTGTCCTCTTTGTGTAGTTATATCCCCTCGC
>JBPCUV010000341.1:0-3943 GCA_051010975.1 Desulfocapsaceae bacterium | reverse complement strand
TCTTCCAGCATTCTTTGTTCCAGCCATTTCATAACCTTTCCAAACTCAGCACTGAGTTCGGTAAGAACCTTGCCACGGTGACTCACCTTGTTTTTTTCTTCCATACTGATTTCGGCAAAGGTTTTGTCAAAGGGCTCATAATAAAACAGCGGATCGTAGCCAAATCCATTGCTGCCGCGGGGAGCTTCCAGAATAGTACCTTCACAGGAGGCTTCATAGGTCAATGCTGGCCCGGAGGGTATCGCTATAGAGAGTACACAGACAAAGGCGGCTTTTCTGTTGGCCTCCCCTTTCATCTCGGCGAGAAGTTTGCGGCAGTTATCCTGATCCGTGGCGTCTTCTCCAGCATAACGGGCGGAGCGTACCCCCGGAGCACCGGATAGTGCTTCAACAACCAATCCTGAATCGTCGGCAATAGCGGGAATTCCTAGTACCTTTGCATAGTGATGGGCCTTTTTATAAGCGTTCTCATCAAAAGTAGAACCGTCTTCGATGGCTTCTGGAAGTGGGCCGAAATCACTGAGGCTTTTGACCTCACTCGGAAACTCGGATACAAACTGTTTGAGTTCCCTCACTTTATTTTGATTGGTTGTGGCCAGAACGAGGAGGTTGAACATCTTCTTTGTATTTCCTTTTTAATTGTTTTTTCAGTCGGTTGTCGTATCTTTCCTGCTCGCTGTAAAGGCAGCCGCAATAGCTCTGCCGATAGAGGTTGCACTCTTTTGATTCATCGATTCCCTGCTGCCACCCGACTCTGAAGTCATTATAGACAAAGGGTATCGAGTGGGTTTCAGAGGCTACGGCAGCTTCTTTCTTGATGAGAGAGTGATTTTGGTAGGTGCTGTAAAGAAGTGTGGTTGAAAACCCGTGATAACCTTCCTCGGCCGCCAGTTTCGCTGAATTGCCCATCCTCATCTGATAACACAATTTACAGCGCTGATCTTCGTTGAAAACTACCTGGCGAAGAAACATCTTCAGGCCATAGTCTTTGTCTATGATATATTTATATTTTCGTGAATCAACCAGCTCTTGAAAAGAGTTGAGTCGCTTTCTAAATTCGCGGTAGGGGTGAATATTGGGGTTATAAAAATAACAGGTAAAGTCGGTTCCCTCCCCTTCTAAAACCCTTGCCGGGTAGAGAAGGCAAGGTCCGCAACAGGTATGGAGCAGAATGGACATCTTCTCAGATTTTGTATTTTTTGGGATCGATGCCGTATTGATGGATCTTGTAATTGATAATGCGCAGGCTGGTATCGAGGTAGCCGGCTGTTTTGGTTTGATTGCCATTGTTCTTCTTCAGCGCGTCAATAATAAGCTCTTTTTCAAAATTTTCCACCGCAGTGGAAAATGACAACGGGTTCGTGCTGGAAGAGGCCTCGCCGGCCTGGAGTGTTGGCGGCAGGTGGATGCCCTTGATTGCATCGCCGTCACAGATCAATACTGCCCTTTCCATGCAGTTTTGAAGTTCCCTGACGTTTCCTGGCCAGTGGTACTGGATGAGCAGATCGATGGCTGACGTCGAGATCCGGTTGATCTGTTTTTTGTTTTCACCGGCAAATTTGTCCAGGAAAAATTCAGCCAGAAGTAAAATATCGGTTCTACGTTTTCTCAATGGCGGCATATAAATTGGAAAGACATTCAAGCGATAATAAAGATCTTCCCTGAAAGCGCCACCGGAGACCGCTTCTTCGAGATCCCTATTGGTGGCGGCCACGAGACGGACATCACAGGAAATTGATTTGGTTGATCCAAGGCGTTGGAAACTTTTCTCCTGTACGACGTTGAGAAGCTTTACCTGGACAGAGTGGGAGATTTCTCCGATTTCGTCAAGGAACAGTGTGCCGCCTTCGGCGTGTTCAAAGCGGCCAATTTTACGTTCATTAGCTCCGGTAAAAGCTCCTTTCTCATGACCGAAAAGTTCACTCTCCAGAAGGGTTTCCGGCAGTGCTGAGCAGTTTACCACGACGAACGGCTTGTCTCTGCGCTTGCCATTGTAATGCAGCGCCTTGGCGACCAGGGTTTTGCCGGTACCCGACTCTCCCCGGAGTAATACCGTGGCGTTGGAGTCCACTACCCGGTGAACCATTTCAAAGACATCCTGCATGCGGCTGGAGTTGCCAATTATGTCGTTGATTCTGTTTTTTTCGGAGAGTTCACGCTTGAGTTTGAGGTTTTCTGTGCGCAGGTTCTCCTTTTCACGGTTGACGATTTGCACCCGACAGACAGTTTGGGCAATGATGCTTGATAAGACGGTGAGAAACTGCAGATCGTCGTTGGCCTGACGGCCAAATCCGTCTTCATACATGCGGTCCACACTTAGAGCACCGATAATCTGCTTTCCGTCTTTGATTGGTACACAAAGAAACGAACGATCACGGTCGGCGATATCGCCACGGGATCGGGTTCTATTGAGAAAAAGGGGTTCTTCCGATATATGGGGAACAATAATGGGTTCTCCAGAAGCAACTACACGCCCGGTAATCCCCTCCCCTATCTTATATTTGCCTCTTTTTCTCCCTTCCGCGGTAAGACCGTGTGCTACCTCTATTTCCAGTTTACCGGTGATCGGGTTAACGATGGTAACCGTACCGTTTTCCATATTTTTGTATTCGGAAAGCAGGGCCATCGCTTTTTCGAGACAATCACTGAGCACGAACGATGAAGCAAGTTCTTTTGATATTTCGTAAAGACAAGTTAAATCATGTAGTTGACTTTCTGTTTCTATATGGTCGACCATTGTTGTGACACTTCCTGCGGGTGAATATATATTTCAAAAATGTTTTTGTGGTTTGTGTTTGTGTTACAAAAATGTACTATACAGTAGTGGATGGGGTATGGCAATGACATAATATTGACAGATTATTTATGAGATGGTACAAGGGAAATCTTTCGGAGGGATGGCCGAGTGGTTTAAGGCGGCGGTCTTGAAAACCGTTGTACGAAAGTACCGTGGGTTCGAATCCTACTCCCTCCGCCAGAATAGATTATGGAGAGATGACCGAGTTGGCCGATGGTGCTCGCCTGCTAAGCGAGTGTGGGGGTAACACTCCACCGAGGGTTCGAATCCCTCTCTCTCCGCCATTGATCAAAACCTGGCTGAGCGAGATCAGCCAGGTTTATCTAGATCGCGACAGAAATCCAATCCATCTCCTATCAAGCTGCGATACCTGCTCACAGCCCTACGAGACTGATCTGCCAGCCCATCACTCGTCCTTTGCCTGGCAGGTTGTCTTGAACGTATCTTATGTGTCACAACTTAGAAAATTTCAGGATCTGCTAAAAACCCCATAGCAGTGAACGTTTGATCCACCCTTCCAGGCCGCTGTCATGCTTGACATGTGCCCAGCCATTCTGTTGTTTAATGGTTTTGAAAACAACCCCGTAATATGCTTTGCCGACCACTTTGTATTTGGTACCGGGTCCGCTTCTGATATTTACTTTCTTGTTTTCATTTTTATGAACCTTGACTATCATGTGGCCGTTTCTGGAAGTGAGTTTTTGGTATAGCCAGCCGGTGTCGCCCTCAAAATCCTCCACCTTCAGCCACCCTCCTTTCTCCTGTACAACTTTCAAAGGAAAACCGCTGCCGTATTTCCACTTCACAGAATATTTGGTTCCTGGTCCGGAACAGAGGTTAACATTATCTCCGACCACACTGACCATTTTAGCCAAAGCGGTTGTGGCTGAAAAGAAGAGAGAAAATAGTAGAATAAGAATGAGCGTTGTTTTTTTAATCATGACTTTGCAGTGTATAAAAAATTTTTAAATCAAGATGATTCTCCACTCAGCACCATACCGATAATACGTTCTAGGTCGTCATAAGAGTAGTATTCAATTTCAATTTTCCCTCTGCTTCCCTTCTGATTAATAAGAACCTGGGAGCTAAGCCGGTTAGTCAGCTGATTCTCGAACGCCTTTTTAACAGACTTGGAAAATTCCTTTA
>JBPCUV010000340.1:0-3517 GCA_051010975.1 Desulfocapsaceae bacterium | reverse complement strand
AATATCCCCTTCGACTTGTTTACGATATTCAACGGTATATTCACGCACTGGCTTGAGACCGTTTTGGGCATCTCCTTCCCAGATTCTAGGTGCTGCCGCACTGATGGCTGTTTCAGGAAATCCAGCTTGTTCCATGTTGGGGCAGTATAACGTGGAATCGGTGGTCTCCAGCACACCTACCCTGTATTCGTCAAAACCCTGGCTGGTCGGCAAACTCTGTTTCTCTGCACCCAGGTGCCATTTACCAGTCATGGCCGTGGC
Source organism: Desulfocapsaceae bacterium (assembly GCA_051010975.1). Lineage (GTDB taxonomy): Bacteria > Desulfobacterota > Desulfobulbia > Desulfobulbales > Desulfocapsaceae > JABDQA01. The sequence goes on along the minus strand of JBPCUV010000340.1, from coordinate 3,256 downwards.
GTAGCCTTGGCTTTTAAATAGCTCGGCCATGGTAATCTCTTTGTCCAGCAAGGTATTGGGGGTCCCGGTCACAATGATCGAACCCAAGCCGCTACGATGAGCGTAGCGCCCGGTGTTCAGACCAGCACGGGACGGCGTGCATCCGGGCTCAGTAATAAACTGGGTAAGTGTCAATCCTTCACTGGCCAGACGATCAATACGCGGCGTCGGCATTCCTCGAATCTCACCACCCTGAAATGCCCCAATATCACCATAACCAACATTGTCTGCTAGCATCAGGATCACATTGGGTTTGTTCGAAGTGGCTGCCATTGCCGGCCCATTTTTCCAAACACCGACATTTGCTGTTAAACAAAGAAATAAACCGACTGTCAGAGCTGCTGCCTTCTTTTTCATTGTCGTTCCCCCAACCCTGCATGCTTATAAGTCCAATAAATATCAGCTAATCAACACTGATCATGTCTGCCTTTCCCCTTTACTCGCTGGGCACTTTGAACAGGGGAGAGCTATGCTGCTCTTTTAGTGAATCGACTCCACCACGGGTTAGGACGCCGGCCAGACTCACTGCATATATTGCCCCAACCTTTTCAACAGCCTTTTCAAGCAACTTGAACTCTTTTGTCTGCAGGTAGTTTTTTGCTGCTGCCTCATTTTTCCACTCAATAGCCAGCATCCACTGTTTCTGCGTTTGGAGGTGTCTATTGACACTGTGGGTGCAATAACCTTCTTGGACATGAAGCGAGTCGAGATGTTCATCTATTCTGAACAAATGACCACCCAAACTATCGTCTTTGAAATCTATTTTAATGAGCAGCAGAACCAATTCATCTGTCTCCGTTACAATTTTTGCGCTGGTATGATGCCACCATTGCAATAACACTACAGGACGATCACCTTCAGAATTACAAAGACCATGCCAATTGGGGAGGTAAACGCGACTATTTGTTAAGACCTGAAATATCGAAAGAAAAATGAATATCAGCGGAACGAATCACTCTTCTCACGCCGAGAGAAAGCACCATATTTGGTTTGGTCGCCCATATTCAGTGTTTTCTGGAACCTTGTTACGGGTAGGGCATGATGATGGTAGTTGAAAACCATTCAGGGTGTGACTCACCGAGTTACACCCTGAGGTTGCAGGAAGAGTATTCTAGAGTAGTACCAGATGAGTGTAATCAACTAGCGCTGGTACGTGTGGGTGAAGAAATGGTCAATTCTTTTTGATACCGAGCTTTTTCATGCGCCCTCGTAAGGTATTGACATGCATGCCAAGGGTTGAAGCAGCGCTGTTGGCTCCGCCAATTTTCCAGTTCTTGGATTCCAGAACGCGAATGATATAATCGCGCTCCATCTCAGCAAACGATTGAAAATCGCTACTCTGTTGGTCCTTGATTTGCGGGAGGTCGATTTGAAGGTTCCGCCCTTGAAGGGTTATGCATGCACCTTCAATGGAATGTTTTAACTCCCTGACGTTTCCCGGCCAATGATATTGCTGAAGCATCTTCATGGTACGGATGGTAAGGTCGGCACTCTTTTTGCCCATTTTCCTGGTAAAATAGTCAACAAAGAATCGCGCCAGTAGGGGTACATCCTCTACTCGCTCCCGCAAAGGGGGAACGGTGATGGGAAAGACCTTGAGTCTAAACCAAAGGTCTTCTCGAAAACGATTTTCTTTCACTTCTTCTTCAAGTTCTCTGTTGGTTGCTGCGATGACGCGGGCGTTAGAGTGCCTGGTGTGGGTGCTGCCCAGCCTTTCAAACTCACCGCTGTCCAGCACTCGCAAGAGTTTGGCCTGTAGCTCGATTGGCAATTCACCGATTTCGTCTAAAAACAGCGTCGAGCCGTGGGCCACTTCAAAGCGTCCAGCCTGAGCAGTGGCGGCTCCGGTAAAGGCTCCCTTTTCTCGACCGAACAATTCGCTTTCAATCAATTCCGCCGGCAGCGCGGCGCAGTTCACCTTAACAAGTACACGTTTTTTTCGTGGGCTCAGTTCGTGCAGCGCCCTTGCAATCAATTCTTTTCCGGTCCCAGTTTCGCCCATTATCAGCACCGGGGAGTCGGTCGGGGCAACCTGTTCAACCCTGTTCAGCGTGTATTTCAGTTCCGCACTGTTACCGATTATCGACTCGAAATTATGCTCAAGTTTTATTTCTTCCCGGAGATAGTTGCTTTCTGCTTCGAGTCGATCTTTTAATTCTTCAATTTCTTTTAAAGCACTTCGAAGCTCATTCTCAGTACTTTTTAGATCGGATATATCTACATAGGTATTTACGATATTAGTTAATTTGCCGTCTGTGTCTGTGATCGGAAAGAGGTGAGCCTGGATCCAGGGCACTCTAGTTCCTTCAATGTTCTCAAGAGAAAAATCCTCTATCGTCTCAATTGAATCATAGCGAATTGGTGGCAGGACAATCTGTTCACCTGAGAAGGCTCTTTCCACTAAATCCCCTAATCCCATATTCTCTAATTGCGGATCGGTGCGCATGTTGTACTTTTTCATGACTTCGGCCGCTCCGGCCTCATCCACTCCCCACAGTCTGTACCAGGCGGGATTTACCTCTATGATTTTTCCTTCCAGCGACAGTATCTCAGTGGGCATTGGGGACTGCTCCATTAAATATCTGAAACGCAATCCAGTGCTAATCACTTGATATTCAGCTTTCTTGAGATCTGTGATGTCCACGTTTATACCGACAACGGACTCGACATTGCCGTTCGTGTCTTTGATCGAAAACAGGTGGCTTTGAATCCAGCGGTCCTTCGCCTCTATTTTCTCCAACTCCGTTTCATCAAATTCACGGTTTGGGATGTAGTGTACTGGAGGCAGGACGACGTTCTCTCCGGCAAATGCTCTTTCGACCAACGGAGCAATACCAAGTTTTGCAAAATGGCTGTCGGTCCGAATGTTGTATGCTGCCATTATCATATCGGCCTCTTCCGCTTGGACGTCCCAGTTGTGAAACCAGGCCTTGTTCACTTCACGGATCTTACCTTCTGGTGTCATTATTACGGTATCCAACGGAGACTGCTCAACCAGATTTCGGAAATGGTTTTCGCTTCGCATCAACTTCTCTTCAAGCTGTTTTTGCTCAGTAAGATCGGTGATCATGGCAAGTGTTGCTGGTTTGCCCTCCCATTCAATCAAAGCAGAATTGACTACCACTTGTCTTTCTTGCCCGTCTCTCATTATCAATCGTGTGGAATAGCTGCTCTTTGGTTTTTCACCGGACAACCTAGAGCGGTATTCGCCCAGCAC
>JBPCUV010000339.1:0-11547 GCA_051010975.1 Desulfocapsaceae bacterium | reverse complement strand
AATGTTGAGAAGCCTTTTTGAAACCCACATAGAGCGCATAAGGATGTCCTTTAAGCAGGTCGGGCCAGGCGCCGGTTTCTTTGAGAGCCGGCAGGTAGATTTTCTGGAAATCGTTGCTTGACATTGGCGACCAGAGAGGCTTTTCCCTGTTCTGCAGTGATTTAAAGATCAATAGCCTGCGCAGATAATTGCGCAGTGAAGCGATGATTGCCAGGGGATGAACAGCGTCGCTAAGCAGGTGATCGAGCACGGTCATGACCCGGGCAGGATTATTGTTTCCCAGCGCTTCGGTCAGCTCGAAAATAGCGTCTTCTCTTGTTCTGCCGACCATTTGATCGACATCATCACGGCTGATTCTCTGGCGTTCATCGACGTAGAGCGCAATTTTTTCGATTTCAAGAACCGCCCCGACCGGGTGAAAGCCGACCCGCTCAAAGAGCATCTCGAGGGCCTGGGGCTCAATGGTTTTGTTCATTTTGGCCAACACTGACTGGACCATTTCCCTGATCACCTCTTTCTGCTGATTAACCGCTGAGCGGGAGCTACCCTCGGCGACGGAGCAGTCGATGATTTCCCCGTGTTTTTTTATCAGGGTGAACAGCTTTTTTCTCTTATCCACATGCTCCGCGGTCAGCAGCAGGAGATTGTTCGGCGGAAGCCCCTCTTCGATGGCAGCCATGAGTTTGTCCACCGGATTCGTGGTGTTCTTCGGCCCACGCTCGACTCCACCGAGCAGAGCATCAGCCCAGCTCAGATTCTGTCCCGGATGCGGGAAACCGAAAAGTTTCGGCCACTGGTCCACCGAGATATCACTGAATACAGTACTGCTCTGGACGCTCACCGAGCCAAGTTGCAGCAAACTCGACAGGTACCTCATGGCTGCCCGTGTCTTGTCATTTTCCTTGGCCTTGCAGGCCTTTTCCCAGAGTTGCTCACCAACCTCACGGCTGTGAAATAAAGTGGTGTCCGTGACCCTGTATATCTGAAGCCCGGGCAGTAGAGTCAGACTCAGCAGTCTGGAGAGCAATCTGGAGCCATCTTCCACCATGCCGTCGAGGTTGTGCACCGCTCCACCTCCAGTCAGAAGGTGCTCCTCAAGTTGTTCGGCCGCCTGCCGACAAAGGTAGCGTTCACCGAAACAGAGGTAGACCTGACATCTTTTTCCCTGGGAGATCTTTTCGAGCAGTGCTCCTATCTCTGTACGTTTGTGCAGTCCCACCGTCTCAACTCCTGTTATCCATCATTTTGTGGAGAATGGCCGGCAGGGAGCCGGGTTGCAGATAATCACTGCCCCGACCGTCGGCGAAGATAGGAGTCAGTCTGGCCGAGACTTCATCCCAGCTGAGCTGGTTCGGTGAGGTGGCGATGATTTCGAAAAGCCTCTGGTTGTAAGGATCATTGACCACGGCTTTGCCGGTTCCAACAGTGGCGAAAATATCGATGGTGTTGTCAAACAGACGGTTGAGCTCCGAGTAAATTCTGATGCCCCCACAGGAGCCGATGCTCAGGAAACGGTTGATGTCGGGGATGGTCTCACGTTTTATGTCCCCGGTTTTCAGCAATGCCCGCATGGGTTCGAGGAGCTGTTCCTCTCGCCAGTAGCTGTGGCCGCGCTGGGCAAACATTTCCATCCCGCTGGTCAGAAACTGTTTGAGGAGCCGGCGCTGGGTTGAACGATCGTGGTAGACAGCAACCGCGTGGGTCAACTCAATACCGTTTACCGTCTTGTAATACTCGACAATCAGTGGAGCGCTGAGCGACAGGCGGTAGAGTGAGGCGGTCTTTCCCTGGGCCATCAGCTGTCTGGCCTGGGCCAGAATCGGGCTGGACTGATCAAGCAGGCTGATTGTTTCGGGCAGCCTGGGCCGGTAGCCGTTGCTGAGAAGATTCCTGGAGTTAGATAGATATGAGATGTAACCATCATCATCGTCCTGGAAAATTGACAAACTGCTCAGTCTGCCGTCGGCTTTCCAGCGGGCAAAATCGGTGGTGGTGTAAAAACTCAGATCGACGGAACCGTATCGGTTGATCAGATCGGTGATCAGTCTGTGATCCGTTGCCGACAAGAGCTGCGGGTTTTTTTCATAGTAATACTGAAGAATTACCCGCAACTGGAGCGAAAAGGTAGAATCAGGATTTCCAATCGTGGCGATCATCTTATTAAGCAGATAGGTCCTGGCGCCGGGTTGGAGCTTGTCCAGCAGGGCGGCAAAGGTGGCGGAAAACAGAATCAGGCTCTGCTCGTTCTGGAAGGCCGATTGGGCCATGAGATCAAGAACGGCCCGCTGCTCACCGCTGTCTTCAGGGAAAAAGGCAGTCAGTTTGCCTTTCTGGGCGCAGCTGATGATAAAATCGGAGACATGGGTGTTTTCGGGGTCGGTTTTCTTAAAAAACAACAGCAGATTGGCACTGAATGATTTGTTGAGGCGAGAGAGCAGAACCGGTACCAGTACATCTCTGAAAGAAGAATCGTAGAGTTCGCTGCCTCTGGAGAGGAGGATATAGATGTTGGCGGTGGTGAGATCTCTGGCTGTTTGTTTGCGCGCGGAGGCGGTTGCCTGTTTAAGAATGTTGATTGCCTGATATACCTGCTTCTGATCCAGTGCCTCGTTAAGCTTTTGCTGATAACTATTTCTGGCTTTGGGGTGAAGTTTAGCAAAGTGGTTGATTATCACTTGCGGCCCTCCTGCTGCCAGGGTGCCGGTACTTATTTCGCCGCCATAGACATTGGTGACCGCATGCAGGTCATTGATAATGCGGATAAGATAATCAGCGCCTGAATCAAATGAAGCCAGAAGGGTCGAACGCTGTTTTGGAGACAGGGTGTAAAACCTCTTGTCTTCTTGGGATTTCGGCAGGTTGAAATAGTCCTCAAGCCAGAAAAGAGCCTGGTCTGGCGAGGTCGTCTCGAGACCGAACAACCCCTTACTGTTGATACTGTCGGTGCGGTTCAGTCCGGCGATCTGCGGCAGGACCTTCATGACTGTGGGGCTGTCCATGCCTTTGATCAAAAAGCTCTGCTCGGCGCTCAGCTGCTGTAACCCATTCATGGTGTCGAGCAGGATCAGCGCCTGCCGCACAGCCTCTTTGTCTATCCCCTCGATTCCAAACAGTGCTTTGGCGGCCCAGCGGCCGCGGTCGTTGAGTCCTCTGGTCTGTTTTACCAGAGCGATCATCGTATCGGCGTTGATGTCTTTTAGTGTGCCAAGAGACGATACCGTCTGCAGGGTAGTGAAGTCGAGATTAGAGGTGAGCTCCAGAAGCTGCCAGCTTTTTGCGACCGTGGCCCCGTCCAGTTCTGCGAAAGTCTCGAAAAACCGGACCTGATCAAAGCTGAGCGGTGCAAAAACAAGTTTATCGAGGGCTTCTATCGCTTCTTCGGCATAAATCTCATCAAGGTAGCAGAAGGCTCTCAAGGCCCGCATTTTGGTGTAGGAGAGCGACCGGATGATGTCCTTGTGATAGCGGTACCGTTCATCATCCATACAGTCGACCCCGCGAAACGCTGCCAGGGTGATTTCCAGTGGGCTTTCCAGGGCGTTGGCTCCCCAGGCAGGAGCCCTATTGATTCCGGCAAGAATGAGAAAAATACAGAAACTGCAGAAAATGCGTTTCACGCTGGTTAGTAATCCATTCTAAGATGTTTCAGAGACGGGATTGGTTATGGCACAACATCCAAGGCTATCGTAGCCATCATTGGCCGATAATTCAACCGGGAAAGAAAGACGATCTTGGTCGGCAGTATCAAGCGCCTAACATCGACCCTGATACTGCCGGGCAGGCCTGCTCATTGAAGCTCAGCGTAGGCTTTCGTTGAGAGCCTGAAGAACATCGTTGCCGGGACACAGCTCTTTCTCGGTCAGCTGATTGAGTGGTGTGTCCGTGGTCTGGTTGATGTCGTGAAAATCCTCGCTGTCCGGCCTCAGGTAGAGGATGCCGGTGAGGATATGGTCATTGACCTTGGCCTCCTCGAGTGAGGCAATAGCATCTTTTTTGTTGGTGATGACTTCTTTGTCTTCCCGCTTGTGGAGAGTAATGATCGATCCGTCATGCAAAGGCACCGGTATGGTGGAGCCGTGATCGTACTCGGTCAGAATTTCCTGCTGCATGGGGATAAAGTCGAAGGTAGAGGTGGCTTCCATGTGGTCCCTGACCCAGGAGTAACTTTTGGTCGAGGTCGGGGCATTGTTGAAGGTCACGCAGGGCGAAATGACATCAACAAAGGCCATCCCTTTGTGGCTGATGGCTGCCTTAAGCATCGGCAGCAGTTGTTTTTTGTCACCCGAAAACCCGCGGCCAACGAAGTCGGCACCCATGAGGATGGCCAGCTCACAGAGATCGATCGACTCAAATGCGACCGGCGCTCCCTTCCTGCTCTTCGAGCCCTTGTCCGCGGTGGCCGAATCCTGCCCCTTGGTCAGGCCATAGCAGCCGTTGTTCATGACCAAGTAGATCATGTTGAGGTTGCGCCGAACCACATGGGCGAACTGCCCCATACCAATGGAGGCGGTGTCGCCGTCGCCGGATACTCCGAGATAGACCATATCCTTATTGGCCATATTGGCGCCGGTGGCCACTGAAGGCATACGCCCGTGTACCGAATTGAAGCCGTGCGAGCGACCAAGAAAATAGGCCGGCGTCTTTGATGAACACCCAATACCGGACAACTTGACCACCTTATGTGGTTCGATGGACATTTCAAAAAAAGCGGTAATTATGGAGCCGACAATGGAATCATGACCGCAGCCGGCACACAAGGTTGAGATCGCCCCTTCATAGGCTTTTCGGGTATAACCCAGTTTGTTTTTCTGGGCATCCGGGTGTCTGAACGTTGGTCTGACGTAACTCATGATGTCTCCTCCTGAACAGCCGAGACCTGACTGATAAACGGTGTTTCCTTTGCCAGCAGCGCCGTGTGAACCTGATTGGTTATCATTCTGGCGGTGATCGCCAGACCGTTGAAATTGGTGACCTGCACCATTTTCCCCGGTGCGACCTGACATTCTCCGGCCAGCAGGATCTCCATTTGAGAATCACGGTTCTGCTCAATGACAAATACGAGGTCATGTTCCGCTATGAAATCGAAGATTTCCGGCTGAAAGGGAAAGGCCCGGACCCTCATGCTGTTGATCGGTATGCCACTCTCTTCCAGCCGGTCCAGAGCCTCTACTGCCGAAGCCGTGGTTGAGCCGAAATAAAGAGCTCCGAGTTTTTTGTTGTTGTCCCGGATAAAGATTTCCGGCATGGGGACCAACTGTCTAGCCGTTTCCCATTTGATCATCAGCCGGTTCATGCTCCGTTCGTAGGCCGCACTGCCTTCGGTATAGGCGGCGAATTCGTTGTGGGAAGTACCTCTGGTGGTGTAGGCGCCTTTTTCAGGATGAGCGCCGGGCAGTGTCCGGTAACAGATGCCGTCCTTGTCAATGTCCAGATAGCGGCCCCATTTTTTCTCCAGTTTATCAAGCTCCTCACCGCTGAGAACTTTGCCCCGGTCATAGCGCCGCTGGTCATCCCAGGAGAAGGGGGCGCAAAGGTGATCATTCATGCCCAGATCGAGGTCGCTCATGACGATAACCGGGGTCTGCAGACGGTCTGCCAGATCGAAAGCGTCGGCGGTCATTTCAAAACATTCGTGGGGATCGCTGGGAAAGAGCAGCACGTTTCTGGTATCGCCGTGGGAGGCGTAGGCACAGGCCAACAGGTCCGACTGCTGGGTTCTGGTCGGCATACCGGTACTTGGACCACTGCGCTGCACATTTATTAGGACAACTGGAATTTCAGTAAAGTAGGCAAGGCCTAGAAATTCGCTCATCAGAGAAATTCCCGGGCCCGAGGTGGCGGTAAAGGCCCGTGCTCCATTCCAGCCTGCACCGATGCCAATGCCGATGGCGGCCAGTTCGTCCTCGGCCTGAATAGCGGCATAATTTTTCTTTCCGGTCTCCGGGTCAACGCGATAGCGGCCGGCAAATCGTTCAAATGCCTCGACTACCGAGGTAGATGGTGTGATCGGATACCAGCCGACTACGGTGGCTCCAGCAAACAGGGCACCCAAGGCGGCCCCGCTGTTACCGTCGATGAGAACCCTGTCACCCACCGCATCGGACGGCTCGATCGACAAACCGCAGGCCTCCGAGTGGTTCTTCTCGGCATACTCATAGCCGATTTCAAGGGCTCTGATATTGGGTTCAGCCAGCTTGGGTTTTTTGGCAAACTGCTTTTTAACCGAGTCGCTGACCGGTTCCAGACCGATATCCAGAAGATAGGCGACGGCGCCGATGTAGATGATATTTTTCATCAGCTGCCGCATCCGGTTGTCGCTAAACTCGTCGTTGCAGAGCTGGGTCAGCGGGATGTCGATGACGGTGAGGTCATCCCGATCGAAACCGGGTGGCAGGTCCCTGGTGGAGTCATAAAGGAAATAACCGCCGGGCTGCACCATGTCGTAGTCGTCACGCAGGGTCTGACCGTTTACTGCGATGATGAAATCGGCCCCGCCCCGCCTGCCCAGATAACCCTTGTCGCTGATTCTCACCTCGTACCAGGTGGGCAGTCCCTGGATGTTTGAGGGGAAGACATTTTTCGGGCTTACCGGCACACCGAGTCGGTAGATGACTTTGGCAAAGAGATTGTTGGCGCTGGCAGAGCCAGAACCGTTAACATTGGCAAAGCGGACAACAAAGTCGTTGGTTCTTTCGATACGTTTCATCGGTCACCGGCCTTTGCAGATTTATAGACATATTTTATCATCTCCCAGGCCGCGGTTGGACAGCGTTCAGCGCATATCCCGCAGTGCAGGCAGACATTCTCATCTTTGACCATCACCCGCCCGGTGGACAGGATATCCGAGACGTAGAGGGACTGCTCCTTGTTCGTCGCCGGGACGAGCAGTCGTTCACGCAATTCTTCCTCCTCTGCATTCTCAATGAAATTGATGCAGCTGGTCGGACAGGCGTCAACGCAGGCGTCGCACTCGATGCAGAGACCTCCGTCAAATACTGTTTGGACATCACAATTCAGACACCGCTTGGCTTCAACTTTGCCGCCCTGCTGACCGTACCCGAGTTCGACCTCGACGAGCCTGTCACGCAGCGATTTGGCCTTGTCGGCCATCGGTACCTTCTGACGTTCATCCTCGGTTACATGGCTGTCGTAAAGCCAGTCGTGAAAGCCGAGCTTCTGGCCGGCAAGGGTGACCTCCGGTTCGGGCCTGTTGTGCAGATCTTCGCCGCGGCAGAGAAGGTCGATGGAAATGGCCGCCTCATGTCCATGGGCAACGGCGATGATAATATTGCCGGGACCAAAAGCCGAGTCGCCACCGAAAAATACGTTTGGCACCGAAGACTGGAGTGTTACCGGGTCGAGTTCGGGCAGCCCGTAATCGTTGAAGGCGATATTGGATTCCGGCTCAATAAATGGAAAGGCATTCTGCTGACCGATTGCCAGAAGCACTTCATCGCACTCAAGAACCACGGGTTCTTCACCGGTGGGGACGAGTTTTCTTTTACCCTGGTCATCATATTCCGGCTTTACCTTCTCGAAACGCATACCGTGCATACGGCCGTCTTTAATGATGAATTCCAATGGAGTCAGATTCTCTAAAATCGGAATATCTTCCATCAGGGCGTCCTCGATCTCCCATTCAGAAGCTTTCATTTCAGCGCGGGGACTGCGGACAATCACCTTGACGTCTTCTCCGCCAAGCCGGCGAGCGGTGCGGCAGCAGTCCATGGCTGTATTGCCGCCGCCCAGCACCAGCACCCGTTTACCAACTTTTTCGACGTGGTCGAATACCACAGCCGCAAGCCAGTCGATACCCACATGGATAAACTTGTCCCCCTCTTCCCGGCCAGGCAGATTGGGCAGGTCGCGTCCGCGGGGAGCACCGGAGCCGACGAACACCGCATCGTAATCTTTGTCCAGGATTTCCTTGAGGCTCGATACATAGGTGTTGAAGTGCCTGGTAATCCCTCCCATTTCGAGAATACAGTCAATTTCCTCGTTGAGCACCTTCTCGGGTAACCTGAAAGACGGTATCTGGCTTCTTATGAATCCGCCGGCCCGGGGCTGGTCGTCAAAGAGGTCGAGTTCATAGCCCAGAAGCGAAAGATCCCGGGCCACTGTGAGTGACGCGGGACCCCCTCCGATCAAGGCGATTTTTTTGCCATTTTTTTTCTTTGGAGCTTTGGGAAGCAGTGCCGATATATCCTCGCGATTGTCTGCTGCAACCCTCTTGAGGCGGCAGATGGCCACCGGCTTATCCTCTACCCTGTCGCGCCTGCAGGCAGGTTCGCAGGGACGGTCGCAGACTCTACCCAGGATCCCAGGGAAGACGTTGGAGACCCAGTTGATCATGTAGGCCTCAGTAAATTGTTCATGAAGAATAAGCCTGATGTATTCGGGCACCGGCGTGTGGGCCGGACAGGCATATTGACAGTCTACAACTTTGTGAAAATACTCCGGGTTTTTAATGTCAGTCGGCTTCACGGGTCCGCTCTCAGAAAGTGGTGGTGGAAAGGGGCAACAGACGTATTCTTAATAGCAAAGTGTGCATTTAATGCCAAGTTTATTCGTAGTATCAGACGGTTAGATAATAGCATCGATAATCATTATCAACCATATAAAAGTAATGCCTGCGTGGTGAAATGCAAGACAAAGCCACAAATATGTAAAAATGAAATTTATTTGTATTTTAGCAGGTTAGGAAAGGTTGGGTGGGTACTGCGGGAGATTTGTGCATCCCCCGCAGTATGATCGGGAAATTATTCGGGTACTACCCGCACGGCACCAAGATCGGCGGATGATGCCAGCAGTGCATAAGATTTCAGCGCGGTAGAAACAAGACGCGGGCGGGGCGGTGGCTTGAAGGCTTGTTCGCCTCGTTTTTCCTCCTCTGCCCGCCTGGATTGCAACTCGTCGTTAGTGATTTCCACATCGATGGATCGGCGTGGAATATCTATTTTTATGCTATCGCCGTCTCTAACCAGACCGATCGCTCCGCCCGCGGCGGCTTCCGGACTGACATGGCCGATCGAAAGACCGGAAGTGCCTCCGGAGAACCTGCCGTCGGTTACCAGAGCGCAGTCCTTACCCAGGTGCATCGATTTCAAATAGGAAGTGGGGTAGAGCATTTCCTGCATGCCCGGACCGCCGCGTGGCCCCTCGTAACGAATGACGACCACGTCACCGGCGCTGATTCTACCGTCAAGTATTGCCTCGCAGGCATCTTCCTGGGAGTCGCAGACACGGGCGGTGCCGGTGAAAACCAGGATGCTCTCATCGACTCCTGCCGTTTTAACGATGCAGCCGTTTTCGGCAATGTTGCCGGACAATACGGCCAGGCCACCGTCTTTGGAGTAGGCATGTTCGAGCGACCGGATACAGCCTTTTTGCCGATCGAGATCTGCTTCTTTATAACGGCTGCTCTGTGATCCCATCACCAGGTTCCTGCCGCTGGCTCCCGGAGCGCTCAAATACAGTTCTCTGGCCTCGGCGATAGCCGAAGATGAAGTTATATCATAATCTTGTAGAACAGCCTCCAGGGTGGGGCTGTCTACTCTGCTCACCGAAGTGTCGATCAGCCCGGCCCGATTAAGCTCAGCCATGATCCCCATGATGCCGCCGGCCCGGTTTACATCCTCTACATGGTAAGACGATGAGGGAGAGACCTTGCAGAGATTGGGGATTTTCCTCGATAAGGCATCGATATCGCTCATGGTGAAATCGACCTTAGCCTCATGAGCGATAGCCAGCAGATGGAGTACCGTATTGGTTGAGCCGCCCATGGCTATATCGAGCGACATGGCATTCATGAATGCGGCTTTGGAGCCGATTGACCGGGGCAGAACAGAGGCGTCCTCGTGACCGTAATAAGCTTCCGCCATATCAACGATCCTGTCGGCCGCTCTTTCAAAAAGGCCGGTCCGGTTGGCATGGGTGGCAACCACCGTGCCATTGCCAGGCAGCGCCAGGCCCAGGGCCTCGTTGAGACAGTTCATGGAGTTGGCGGTGAACATGCCGGAGCAGGAGCCGCAGGTCGGGCAGGCGCAACGCTCGATCACTTCCATATCGCTGTCGGTGATGTCCTGGTCGGCGGCCATGATCATGGCGTCGATCAAATCATATTTTTTGTCACCGTCGACACCGGCTTCCATCGGGCCTCCTGAGACGAATATGGTCGGAATGTTGAGCCGCATGGCGGCCATCAACATGCCCGGCGTTATCTTGTCGCAATTGGAGATGCAGATCATAGCGTCAACGGTGTGGGCGTTGCACATGTATTCAACGCTGTCGGCAATCAGGTCACGTGAAGGCAGAGAGTAGAGCATGCCGTCGTGGCCCATGGCGATCCCGTCATCGATGGCGATGGTGTTGAATTCAGCGGCAAAACAGCCTTTGTCGCCGATTATTTTCTTAAGCCGTTGGCCGATTTCGTGCAGATGCATGTGGCCCGGAACGAACTGGGTAAAGGAATTGACGATCGCAATGACCGGCCTGTCCATATGTTCTTCCTGCATACCGTTGGCCCGCCAGAGGCTGCGGGCGCCGGCCATTCTTCTGCCCTGAGTTGTGGTGGCACTGCGAAGGGGTATAGTCATATCCGTACCTCGGTCAAAGAAAATCCGCCCCCGAGATGAGTCGGAATGAGCGGAAAATGTTAGAAAAAACTGTACTTTTTCAAAAATCTATTACAGTATACAATGAAACAGAGGAGTATTGCACAATTTTTCAGGAGGTTGGTATGAAAAAGACGGAGATTGATTATTGGATCACCGCAATGCTGGAATCCCACCCCAACGTTTCCGATTTGAATATCACGGTTGGCAAAACTCTGCAGGTAGAATCGGCAGGTGTGCTGAAGCGGGTCGATGTTGAGCCTCCGATCAAGGAGCTGACGCCGTTTCAGTCTGAAACCTTTGCCCTGAATCTGATAGGCAACAACAAACGATTGCTTAACGATCTGGTTGTCAACGGCTCCTGCGACCTGTCATACGCATTCAGCGAAGAGGCCCGTTTCAGGGTCAACATATTTACCACCAAAGGATACATCACCACGGTGATGCGTAAACTTGAGACCACCGTCCCGTCTATAGAGAGCATGAACTTCCCCTCAGCCTTCGACAAAATGGCGGCGGAACTCAACGGTATCGTTATTTTCACCGGTGCCACCGGAACAGGTAAAACAACCTCGCTGGCAGCCCTGCTGAATCGGATCAACCAGGAGCGGGCGGTGCACGTGGTCACACTCGAAGACCCCATCGAATATATGCACACCCACCACAAGGCTACTTTCAACCAGCGCGAGCTGGGGCATGATTTTTCCAGCTATCCCATGGGAATGAGAGCGGCCCTCAGGCAGGCGCCGAAAGTTATTCTGGTCGGCGAGATGCGTGATCGGGAAACCATGGAAATCGGGCTGACCGCTGCTGAAACCGGCCATCTGGTTTTATCCACTCTGCATACCATCGATGCCGGCCAGGCCATTAACCGCTGCCTGGGTATGTTTGAGCAGGAGGAGCAGCCCCAGATCCGCCACCGGCTGTCCGATAC
>JBPCUV010000338.1:0-13442 GCA_051010975.1 Desulfocapsaceae bacterium | reverse complement strand
CACCTATATCGTCGCTCTTGATTATCTGAGAGTGAAATTGAATCGACTCGGCAAAGGGCTCCAGGGAGTCCAGTTTCTTCTGGCCCCCGCCATTTACAAAATGGTGATCACCGGAGTGGACCGCTACGAGACGGACTATCCCTTCTCCCAGCGAATCGGCACCTATCAATCCCTGAAAGAAGAGGCTATTGCTGAACCCTACGTGGCTATTGCCGCCTTCACCGAAACCCTGAATAGCGATCCGCAAAACATCGAGCCGAGAAAAGGAAGGGTGAGCACCTATTTCAAAAACAGACAGTTTCGAGAAGCCGAAGCAGATTTAAAGTATCTAGAGCAAATTCAGGGAGAAACACCATTCAGCCAACTTGGCTTTGGTATCGCAGCGTTTAAATCCCGTCAGAACATTGATCAGGCACATCAGCTTTTTGAGGCGGCAATCTCTCTGGAAAACTCCACGTATCGGCGTAAAAATTATTATTACCAGCGGGCAGAGATATATCGACAGATTGGACGTCACCGTGAGGCGATAACTGACTACAGCGCTGCGATAGAAGAAGACATTCTTTTCGAGGATGCCTATCTCGGCAGAGCCCAGTCCAGACATGCGCTCAGTGACCTCGAGGGGGCCCTCGCCGATCTCGTACTCATAAAAAGCAACATCAAGGGAAGATTGACGACCAAGGCCAGATCGTTGATCAACGCCTATCTCAAGACACCTCCCAGGCCTGTCGATTACTCGCAAACGGTTGCCACCAAAAATCCCCGGCTTCAGCGCAGCAGGAATCTCTCCCAGGTCAAAAAAGAAACACAGCCCGAATCAGACAACGGTCACCGGGAATATCTGGTTAGAGGGCTGCGTTACTTCTACGAGGATGATTTTGAAGCGGCTCGTAAAGATTTTTACCGGGTAATCAGCCACAACCCGAAAAACTCGAAGGCCTATTTCATGCTTGGTGAGATTGCCGCACAGCACGATTTTAACCACCTGCAGGCTTGTGTGTTCTTTAAGGAATCCTACAGACTGGCTCCAGATACTCCGGATTATCTGGTAAAAGTATCTCGATGTCTCTACCGGGAGCATCAATTTTCCGCTACCATTCAACTTTTGTCCAGCTTTATCGATAACGACAAAGCTTCCTCGGTCGACCACAGGACGCTGGCCCAAATCTATTTTCTCAGAGGGCTTTGCCTGGAAGAGGCTGGACAGATGTCTGAGGCTCTCAAGGACATGCTGCAGGCCGTTGAGCTGGATTCCTCTCTCAAGGCTGCAGCGTTATTCATAAAAGATCACAGACCAAAGACTTACCCGGAGGCAGTACCCGATCAGGAGGACGCTTTGCCAGCCGTCACCACCTCGGTGATGGAAAATTCGTCTGATGTGACAGAATTCAATGAAACAGGGAGACAGCAACTGCTCCAGGGAGATGTAGCCGGGGCCAAGGTCTCGTTTCTCAAGGCAATTCGTTTCAACCCGGAGTCCAGCAGCGCCTACCACCAGCTCGGCAGGCTTTATTCCGAGCACGAACAGCACTACGATAAGGCCAAGATTTACTACAGCCAGGCGATCGAACGAGATAGTCAGATTGCCCACTATTATTATGACAGGGCGGCCATCCACTTTTATTTTAAACAGTATGATCAGGCCAAAAAAGATTTTTCCCGAGTACTCGATCTTCAACCTACAGACAGCCAAAGTCTCTACTATCGGGGAGTCTGTAATCACTACCTTGGACAGATCGAAGAGGCCCAAAAAGATTTCCAGAACTTGCGTCAGTTAGACGAAGACTGGAACATAGAACTCGAGCGTTTTCGAAACGCCTGGAAAGCAGAAGTAAACCAGTTCCTTGAAGCGCCCCCCTGAAATCCCTGTCTTGTTCCGGACCAGATCGGGCCGCGCAAGGCCTGGCAATTCCCCCACCAATGTGCTAGACTCCCGCCCTCCGCAGTGCACTGCGGTCAAACCTCACACCTGAGTTGTATCTGATAATTAAGGATTTCCTTTGAACGACACGAAAACCTGGCTGCCGACTTTAAGTCTTGTGACGGCAATGATCCTCTGGGCCAGTTCATTCATCGCACTGAAAATAGCCTTCCAGGGTTATCACCCGATGATCGTGATTTTGGGGCGCATGGTGGTGGGAAGTGCTTGCTTTCTAGTGTTTTATCGTCAGCTCCGCCATACGGTGATTAAAAGAGAGGACCTCAAATATCTTCTTTTCATGGCGGCCTGTGAGCCCTGCATCTACTTTATCTTTGAAGCCAAAGCTCTCGAACTTACCTCGGCCTCCCAGGCCGGACTGATTTCCGCCATGCTGCCTCTGATGGTGGCGATCGGGGCAACCGTGTTTCTCAAAGAACGTATTTCCCGCCAGACTGTGGTCGGATTTCTCATTGCTATTATAGGTGCCTCCTGGCTTAGTCTTGCAGGCGAAAAATCGGTATCTGCCCCCAATCCCCTCCTGGGTAATTTCCTCGAGTTCCTGGCCATGGTAGCGGCTGCCGGCTATACCCTGTCGATCAAACACCTGAGTGCCCGCTACAGCGCCTTGTTTCTCACTGCAGTGCAATCATGGATCGGGGCCCTTTTCTTTTCGCTGTTTTTGATCCATCCCAACATTTCTCTGCCCCGGGTATGGTATCCTGCACCCGCCCTGGCGGTACTCTATCTCGGCAGCTTTGTGACTTTGGGGGCCTACCTGTTTTATAACTACGGTGTCAGTAAGATTCCGGCCAGCCAGGCTTCATCTTTCGTTAACCTGGTGCCGGTATTTACGGTCATCCTGGGATTTATCATATTAGGTGAACGGTTTGTCCCATCCCAATATGTCGCTTCCGTATTGGTGCTGGTTGGAGTTTTCATCAGCCAGCGACGTGCCCAACTCCTCTGAGAGCAAAGATCTTCAGTAATCAATACCAGGCTGCGGCTCTATGTCCTTACGATAGGCATGCTTGATCTCTTCGACGCGGCTGGCGGTATCGGCGCGTTTGATTACTTCTTCATGGGCATCCCGTCCAGTCATGACAAGATGCAGAAGCTCCGGTTTGTTCTCCAGGATGGCCAGAACCTGATCAAGGTCAACCAGTTTGAGTTGCACGGCGTTGTTGATCTCATCGAGAACGATCACATCATACTCTCTCGATAACATTTTCTGATTGACAAGCTTCAGTGCCTGCTGGGCATTTTCGCGATGCTCCGAATGAGGATAAGGGTTTCCCTGAATACCACAAAATCCTTTACCGGTTGAGTAGAGCTCGACCCGACTGCCAAGCAGCTTCAGCCCATCCCATTCGCCCGAATAGAGATCTCCTTTCATGAACTGGATCACACAGATCTTCATATTGTAACCCGCCGCCCGCAGCACCATTCCCATGGCGCTGGTAGTTTTGCCTTTACCGTTGCCGGTCAGCACCACCACCAATCCGTGCTTTTTTTCTGGTTCTAACTTGGTAATTTCCATGGGTATCGATGAGCCAATGTTTCAGTGCTACTTCTTTTTCTTGCCACTCTTTTTGGCAGCCTTCTTCTTTTTTTGCTTTACTTCCTTGGCTTTCTTACCTTTTTTAGCTTTCTTTGCCTTTTTAGGTTTAGCAGTATCCGCTTTCTTTGCCTTAGCCTTCTTCAGCTTCTTATTCTTCCCTCCCTTTGGAGCTGCAGCTTGCTTCTTTTTAGACTTTTTCACCTTCTCTTTTTTCTTTTTCTCCTTCCCTGATGAATCCGTTTGTTGAGCAGTTTTCAAAGACGACTCAATCTCGTTGACCAAAGATTCGGGAAAGACCCCCAAACGCCCGTTTCTGAATCTTCCTATCCAGAAACGAACCTGGGTGACCTTGAGATTTGCCACCTGTGCCGCCTGCTCGATTGTTGAGCCGGCATCGACGGCAAGAAGTGCCTGGGCCCTCTGACTGTAAGGGGCCTCTGCCTGGGCCAGAGCCTCTAATACTAATGATTCCGTCTCGGTGACGAATAATTCGATTGTTTGTTCCAAAACCATTTTTCTCTCCTCGTCTTCGTTTGTCGATAGCAGTTTACGGTCCAAGCATGACCTACCTTAGAACTATGAGGCTTATGCGAAATTTGTAAAGCGGGCGGTTCAATACTTGGTGAATCAGATCTTGTTCTGCCAGAACCTGGCTGAGACAAATTCATAGAGTTTGAGATCATAGTTGACCAAAGGCTGCAAGGCTGCCTTAACCTTGGGGTCGGCCAGGTCCAACAGCTGGTAATACTCGGATTTGTTGGACTGCAGCTTTTGCTCACCGGGGGCTACACCAATGGAGTGACAGAACTGTTTTTTGAAGTGGTTGTAAGCTTCGGTCAAACCGACAGAACTGAAATTTGAGATGTTCTCGCAGGCCCTCTGCAGATCTTGTTTTTCCACCCTTTCAGGCCGATAATCAAGAAAATAACGGGTTTGGATATTATCGAAAAAATCATTTTGATAATCGTGAAGCCCGCCAACGAAACCATTGACTTCCTCGAGGTCACTGAAATCAACCTGATTGAGCTCATCTGAGAGAGCTTTGACTGTTTCGTT
Source organism: Desulfocapsaceae bacterium (assembly GCA_051010975.1). Taxonomy (GTDB): domain Bacteria; phylum Desulfobacterota; class Desulfobulbia; order Desulfobulbales; family Desulfocapsaceae; genus JABDQA01. The sequence continues at coordinate 8,907 of JBPCUV010000338.1, read as the reverse complement.
GTGGTGAAATCCATAATGAATTTCAAGCCTGCTTCCGGGACGAACTCCTCTTACGTAATTCAGATGCGAATGCAGATGAGCGAAAGGTTCACGAATAATGCTGATCAGATCATAACTGGAGAGATCAACCAGGCGGCCCAACTGATACAGGGGAAGATGACCGGCAAGATAGAGCGCCCGATCGACGCCCCCACGCAGTTCACTCTCTTCGAGTCGCTCGATATGAGTAAAAAACCTGTCCCCGGCAAAACAGGATCTGGCAAAGGAGTTGAATGAGGTGCCTGCTGTTTTGGGGATGTGCATGAAACAAATGGGCGTAGACAGTTGTGGCTGCAATATTTCAATTTCACTGCAGTCAACGGTTGCCACCGGGGTTTTAAACGAATCGAAATAAAGGTGGAACTTACCAAAAGCTCGAGGATCGAACTCGGGGGGGAAACTGAAATCGAAACCACAGACTCCGCTTGGATGCAGATTCTTCTCTACCAGGTCGGCACGGTAACCGTTGTTGGTAAAACGCCCGAGTACCTTCTCATCAGCAGCAGCTACAATGCTCACCGGTCTGCTTTTGGCAAACCTGTTGAAACTCCAGCCCGATATGAATCGGCCGTTGAGCCTGTCAATTGAAAATCGATAGAGCTTTGCTGCAATCATCACATTGGGAGGTGGAGATCGCCCGAGATCTTTGTTTGGCTTTACGAGACTAGAAGTTTTCCGGATGGTACTAGAAAAATTTCTCAGACATTACCAGAAGACTCTTCTGGATCGTACTAAATATACTTGGAGCTACTCTATAGGAGTTTATACTGCTTTTTCATCTCCTTATACACCAGAGTCGAAACCTGCCGTATTACATTTCCCCTGGTGAGCATCCAGTTTCCGTAATTCGATGCCCGCGTATCGCGTTCGATAATGCCGACCAGGGCATACGGGTAGCGGTTGCCCTTTCGATCCTTGGCAACCAGGATACCCATATCACCGCATAGCCGCGCGGTTGAACCGGTTTTGTTATAGACCAGCGTGCCCCTGGGGATAGGGGTTCCGTTGTAGAGCCGATCGCGTCCAGGCAAAGACATCAACCTTCTAATCTCCTTGCCGTACGGCAGTTTGTTGCTCCATAGAGCCTGGAGAAAACGAATGTAATCTGACGGAAGGGCACTGTTTTTGTAGGTTCTACCACCAGCGGGGATGAATTCGACGATCCGTGTGTCTTTAAAGATATAGCCATAATGTGTGCGCAATAGTTTGTCGACCTCAGCGGGTCCACCGGCCATGCGCATCACCCAGTTGGTAGCCGGATTATTCGAGCGCTGAATCATTAACTCCATGTTCCGGCGACTCTTGGGACCATACTTCAAAGTACCATGTTTAACTTTGTGGAAAAAAGCCAGGGCCACAAATGGCTTGATCATTGAGGCAGCTTGAAATATTCGATCGGCATTGATGTCCACGATACTTTTTCCGCTGGTGAGATCGACTACCATCCAGCCCGTTTTTTCCTCACTGGCCAGCTTTCCTTTTCTACGCAAGTCCTTGATGTACTGCTCAACAGAAGCCTCGAAATTACCACCGGCGGAAGGCAGTGCGATCTGCTTTTTCCGAGTTGTTGAGGGCTGGCTCTTTGGTTTTGTTTTGGCCACGGACCTGACCACTTTCTGGGACGGTTCAGCCGCTGGCTTGGGGGTCGAGGCCACCGCCGGCACTGAGGTGGACGTGGGCTGCTGATCATCGAGGTGTGAGGATTCTCCAAAGACCACTGGATTATTTTTTTCGGCTAAGATCGTCGTCGAAATCCTTCTCTTTTTAAGCAGCTTGGCGTGATTCCTCGCAACCTTGTAGGTAGATGACCGATCTCCACGACGCCTATAAATAAGGGTGTAATTATTCTTGTCCGTCTGTTCTATGTAGAGACTCTTGCCAACCTCATCACCCAGATAGTTATAGACCCGGGCGTAACGTTTCTTCATGTCTTCGAGGTTCGGGCCAAGTCCGTAACTGACATTGTAGAGCTCGAAATAGCCGTTGTCTTCTACAGCAGAACACTCGGATAAGCCTTCACTGCGAAGCATCTCACTGTGCTTCACCATGAGCTGAGCAGAACTCAGGGCTGTACCGTTATGGTCGTAGACGATGCCGTAACCGCCTTCTTTTTTCCCGACGATGCGCAGATGAAGAGCTACCTCCGGTCCAAGCGTTTCTTCGAGTTGATTCTGGTAATCGAGGACGTTGTTAAGATCGTCATCCCAGATATAGGCTATATCGTATTGAACGGATTTGGAAAACAGCGGCCCCGGGAGACAAAGCAGCATCGGACAAAAAAGAGCAAAGCTAAGTACAAAAATGCGTAACATTATGTAATCATTTAATTATTTATTGATTCTATTGATTGGCTCGACAAGTATAACAGAACATGAAGCCTATCTCCGCTAAAAAATGGAAAAAATTAGCCGGTTCACGACAGCGGCCCACCGTCAACAGAGACTCCACCGTTACAACTTCTGTTGCTCAGCGGCGCAAGGTCTGTTATTACTAGCATCCGTTAACCACATATACATAATGACTATTACTTTGCTCAAGGGCTCAAGCACTCATTCACACACCATGCAGTATTTCTTTTGTCTTATCCTGTCGACCACCTTATTGGCACATGCAGTTTCCGCCACCGATCAAATCGATGAGCCGATAGCAATTTCACCCGCAGCGATGCCAATCAAGTATGATAACGTGATTGAGACCGTGAACATCAACAACGAACTATACCAGGTCCCGGAACCGTGGGCCGGCAACCGGCTGTTTCCAACCTCTCGGAACCTCGATGAACTTCGACAGATCCCCAAGGAATTCACTTATAAGGGGAGTGAGATATATATCCTGGCCGAAGCCTACCCCTCCCTGGTCAGCATGCTTAACAAAGCCAGTCTTGACGGTATCGATCTGAAAGTCGAGTCGGCTTATCGCTCCATCAACTATCAGACAAGTATCTTCATTCGTATGCTTGACAAGGGAAGAACTTTTGACGACATCATCCGTTATGTAGCGCCCCCCGGCTATTCTCAGCATATGCTCGGCAGCGCCATGGACTTTTACCCGAGTAACTGGGAGTTTGCCGAAACAGCGCAGTATAAATGGCTGCAGGAAAACGGCACCCAGTTCGGTTTTGAAGAGACTTATTCGAAAAACAACCGCTTTCGCATGCCCTGGGAAGCCTGGCACTGGAAATACGTCGGAGAACCCGAATCCGTTGATGAGATGGTGGTAGAATCAGAGATTGAGGACAGTGAGCCTGAAAAATCAGATGCTGCTGAGGATACAGTGGCAGAAGGCGCTGCTGCAGCTGAGACGGTGGAAGAAATTTCTCACTGAAAGGTTCTACAACTAGGTGGTAATCAACTCTTGCCGTTGCCGCCTTCCCCGGTGATAAGCCGGTTAAGCAACGACTCTACATAGCTCAGGTGGGTCTCCATCCTGCCCTGGGCAAGCGCCTCATCCCCTGCTTTTATTGCTTCAACGATGTCACGGTGTTGCTGATACATGTACTCCGTCTCGTCATCGTAATAGCATAATCCAACTTTCTCCCTGAGAAGATCGTAGATGGAAAACATCAGATGGGTCTGAATCTTGTTATGGGTCGCCTCGGCGATGGCCAGGTGAAAGGCTGCATCCTCTTCGGTAAAGGAGGTGTTGTCTTTAAGTTTCTGTCCCATCTTATCGAGACAGTTCTCCAGTCGTTCGATATCGGCTTCGGTTGCCCTTTTTGCTGCCAGCCGTACATTACCGGTTTCGATAATGGTCCTCGCCTCAATCAATTCCAGTGACACCTTGATATCATCTTTGAGAAGATGATGCAGCGGTTCGGTGATGTTGCTGGGAACCAGGGATTTCACCCTGGTTCTGCGGCGCTGGGCCATTTGCACGAAACCCATGGTAGACAAAGTGTTGAGCGCCTCCCGCAAGGTCGGACGGCTGACATTGAACACCTTCATAAGCTCACGCTCTGGGGGAAGGGCATCACCCGGTTTCAGCCTGCCGTTGGAGATCAGGCTCTTGACCTGATCAACGATCTGGGCCGATACCTTCCGCTGTTCAATGGCTCGAAATACGTTGTCTTCCATAATCATACCTGGGAAGCTGTGGGAAGGGGACAAAAGCCCCTCCCCGCAGCCACTTCAGCGAACCTAAACGCCAACGCCGTGATCGGCCATGGCTTTCAACAGTTTATAGCGATCGTTCACTTCCTCTTCAATCTTGGCTCTCAGTCGCTTCGACTCTTCCGGGTGACTCTTTTCGAGCGCTGCGAACCGTACTTCGTTGGAGAGGAAATCCTGCAGAGTTCCGTTGGGTTCCTTGTAATCAAGGGTGAACGGATTCTTGCCTTCACCGACGAGGTTCGGGTTGTAACGGAACATTGGCCAGTAGCCTGATTCAACAGCAAGTTTGGCCTCGGTCTGAGTCTTGCCCATACCGGCCCTGAGACCGTGAGCAATACACGGGGCGTAGCAGACGACCAGGGAAGGTCCGGGATGCCGCTCAGCTTCCATAAAGGCTTTCATCATCTGCTGCTTGTTGGCACCCATGGAAACAGAAGCAACGTAGGCATGTCCGTAGGTGATAATCATCCGGGCCAGGTCTTTCTTGGAGACTTTCTTACCCGAGGCTGAGTATTTTGCCACCGCACCGGTCTGGGTCGCCTTGGAAGACTGGCCGCCTGTATTGGAATAGACCTCTGTGTCCATAACCAGAATATTAATATCCTCACTCTGGGCCATGACATGATCAAGACCGCTGTAGCCTATATCATAGGCCCAGCCGTCGCCGCCTACTATCCAATGAGACTTCTTGGTAAACAGTTCATCACAATTGGCGATCTCAGTCAGCAGGTCGTTGCTGGAAGTGTCTTTCAGCAGCCCTTTGAGCTTGTTACCCGCTTCCCTGGATCCCTCAGCATCATCCTTTGCTCCGAGCCAGGCGGTAAAAGCCTCCTTGAGATCGGCGGAAATGTCCGATTCAATTGCCTGCTCGACCTTGGTGGCCAGCGCCTTTCTCCTGGTGCTGTAGGCCAGAGCCATACCGTATCCATACTCGGCGGCGTCCTCGAACAGTGAACTAGCCCAGCCGGGGCCGTGACCGTCAGCATTGGCACAGTAAGGAGAGGAAGGTGCAGAACCACCCCAGATCGAGCTGCATCCCGTGGCATTGGCGATGGTCATTCGCTCACCGAACAGCTGGGTCAGAACCTTCACGTAGGGAGTTTCGCCGCAACCGGCACAGGCACCGGAGTACTCAAGCAGTGGTTGATAAAACTGACTGCCTTTAACCGAATCACGGTTCATGACACCGCCTTTATAGGGCACGGTCAAAGAAAATTCGAAGTTCGGCACTTCCGTCCCGGTCTGGGTCACCGTGGGTTTCATTATCAGTGCTTTATTCTTGGACGGACAGATGTCGGCGCAGTTACCGCACCCTTGGCAGTCCAGCGCATTTACCTGGATTCTGAACTGATATCCTTTCACCGCCTTACCCACGGCCGGAATGGTTTCAAAGGAGTTAGGAGCCCCTTTGAGTTCCTCATCGGTGGCCAGGATCGGAATTATGGCGGAGTGCGGACAGACGAAAGCGCATTGGTTACACTGAATACACTCACCGGCCAGCCACTCGGGCACACTGACTGCCACACCACGTTTTTCGTAGCGAGCGGTTGAGGTCGGGAAGACCCCATCCGGAGAAAAGACACTAACCGGCAGATCATCACCTTTGAGGGCCTGTACTGGGCGCATCACCTTATCGACATATTCAGTGGCTTCAGGCATCGGTGGGATACCACCCGCGGCCTGCCCCCAGGACTGAGGTACGTCCACCTCTATGAGATTGTCGAGCGTGTTGTCGACTGCGTTGATATTCATGGCCACAATATGATCGCCCTTCTTGCCGAAAGTTTTCTGAATGTCTTTCTTGAGCAGATCAATGGCTTCCTCAATGGGCAGGACGTTGGCCAGCTTGAAGAAACAGGTCTGCATGATCATATTGATGCGGCCTCCGAGGCCAGCATCCTGGGCGAGCTTGATTGCATCTACAGTATAGAACTTGAGCTTTTTGTCACAGATGGCTTTTCTCATGTCGCCCGGCAGCTGCTCATCCATTTCCTCGACCGTCCACGGACAGTTGAGCAGGAAGGTGCCTCCTTCCTTGATGCCCTCGAGAACATCGTAGATATTCACATAGGTCGGATTATGACAAGCCACAAAATCGGCCTCGTTGATCAGATAAGTCGATTTGATAGGTACATCGCCGAAACGGAGATGGGATATGGTGATACCGCCAGACTTTTTGGAGTCATAGGCAAAATACCCCTGGGCGTATTTTTCGGTGTTGTCACCGATGATCTTGATGGCGCTCTGATTAGCACCTACGGTACCGTCCGACCCGAGGCCCCAGAACTTCGCTCGAATGTTTCCTTCCGGCTCGGCCTTGAAATTCTCGCCATAGGGCAGGGACAGGTGAGTGACATCGTCATTGATACCAACGGTGAAACGCTTTTTGGGCTCACTTGCGGCCATGTTGTCATATACTGTCTTGATCATGGACGGAGTGAATTCCTTGGAGCTCAGACCATAGCGGCCACCCAGGATTTTGGGAGGAGCAATGCCCTTGTCGATATAGGCTGCACAGACATCAGTGTAGAGCGGCTCACCGACGGAACCCGGCTCCTTGGTACGATCGAGAATGGTAACCGCTTTGACGGAATCAGGTACTGCTGCGAAAAAGGCATCCACGTCAAAAGGCCGATAGAGGCGCACTTTAACCAGTCCTACTTTTTCACCCTGGCCGTTCATGGCATTAACCGTCTCTTCTATTGCCTCGCAACCCGATCCCATGGCTACGATTACTCGCTCTGCCTGGGGATCGCCAACGTAGTCAAAAAGATTGTAGGTGCGGCCGGTCAGCTGGGACACCTGTTCCATGTATTTGGCCACGATACCCGGTGCGGCCAGATAATAATTGTTGCATGCCTCTCGATTCTGGAAGTAGATATCTGGATTCTGGGCAGTTCCCCTGGTGTCCGGACGCTCAGGGTTGATAGCCCGCTTTTTGAAGGCCCAATAGGCATCCCAGTTGAACAATTTGGCCATGTCGTCGTAATTTATGACCTCTATTTTCTGAATCTCATGGGAGGTTCTGAAACCATCGTAAAAATGGAGGAATGGCACCGAGGCCTCAATGGTTGACAGATGAGCAACCAGGGCCAGATCCATAACCTCCTGAACGGAGCTCGAAACAATCTGAGCAAAACCTGTCTGACGGGTAGCCATGACATCGGCCTGGTCACCGAAGATTGAGAGCGCATGAGCTGAGAGCGAACGGGCCGTCACATGGAAGACACAGGGCAACAACTCGCCGGCGATTTTATACATATTAGGTATCTTCAGAAGCAGTCCCTGAGATGCCGTAAATGTGCAGGTAACCGCACCACCAACCAGTGAACCGTGGACAGCGCCGGCGGCGCCCGCCTCGGACTGCATCTGCTTCACATTCAGGAGTTCCCCGAATATGTTCTTCCTGCCCGCGACCGCCCAGGCGTCGGCAATTTCTCCCAACGGACTTGATGGAGTGATCGGGTAAATGGTTGCTACCTCACTCATGCCGTAGGCCACGTGGCATGCTGCGGTATTACCATCAATAGTCTGCATTTTACCGTTCATGAATTCACCTCAACTTGATTAGTTGTCTTCCATCACCTGTTTGCCTGGTGCAGCCGTAACTAGATGGACCTTCGTCTCTGTTCAGGCCGCCAGACAAGAACCAGTGATACACATTCCACAGTCAATATCAAAACACAGACCCACCGGTTTCCCTATGGGAGAAGCCGGTGGGCTGCAAAACTTACGCTCTCGTCTACTGGTCGCTCAAATCAGTGAGACAACGTAACATGCGGCCAATCAAAAACCTAATATTTTTACCAGTGTCTACTCCGGATCCGGGTTTGACCGCCTCTTGTCCACTTAACGTACTCAGCTGTTTTCAGAACATTTTTCCTTCTGGCCAACAGCCTGTCACCCTCCCTGATAGGCCGGTGTGCGCACTGGACAGACCATTTCACGATCAAATTATTAGATAATTGCCAAGACAGCAAGTTGATCTAAAAACATAGATCACGATAAATATTTATCGTTTCCATCAATGATCTTGAATCAATACCCTGTCGGGATCGCTGCTACCTCCGATTTTTCCTCAGACGCTGACACCTTCTTTATAAGCCGTCATCTCCGATATATGAAAAATGCGGGTTTTCAGCCCATGTTTCCTGATTCCCCAGGCAAGCTGGATCATGCAGGCGGGACAGCTGGTCACCAGGATGTCGGCCTCCGTTTTCTTCAGATTGTCTATTTTTCGGTCCAGTACTTTCTGGGAGAGATCGTAGTGAGTCAGCGCATAAGATCCAGCACCGCCGCAACACCAGTCGGCCTCTGGCATTTCCCGAAATTCAATATTGGGGAGGGTTTTCAGGAGATCTCTGCTTTCCGACTTGATACCCTGCCCCCGTACCGCGTGACATGGATCATGATAGGTGACCACCGCTTTGCCGTCCTTAGACACAGCCTGGCGAACGGCTTCGGTACCGGCATGGGAATCATGATAGCTGTCCACCACTTCCTGCCCTTTATCCTCATCGGCACCAAATTTTGAAGTGTAAAGAAATTCAACCACGTCTCTAATCTTCGCTCTCGTCTGCTCAACCACCTCCAGCTTCTGGGGATCATCAGCAAATACTTTCTTATATTCTTTGAGAAAAGAGGCGCAGCTGGAGCAGTCGGTGACGATAACATCGACATCGGCCTCGGCAAAGATCTGCAGATTCTTCTCGGCGAGCACCTTGGTGTTGTCAATATCACCATAACTCCAGGGCGGCAA
>JBPCUV010000337.1:0-4714 GCA_051010975.1 Desulfocapsaceae bacterium | reverse complement strand
CCGACCACTTCTGCAAATACAGTGCTGAAGATCTCTTCCGTCAATAGGTGGAGAGAAGCAGGCTATCTAAATCCCGCTATTTCCTTATTAGACAGTTACATATACACATCCTCTGATGAGGGAAAATATACCCATGGGCTAGAACTTGACGTAGTTGTTCTTAGAGGAAGTGGCTGGGACAAAGATACAATCAAAACACGTGTCAAACATCTGGCAGGTATTTATAAACAATGTCGGCTGAAATTTAAAAACGTTAAGCTCGTTGAAATAGACCCTCCAGATGATGGCAGATTAGATTTTTTCCCATGGTATCAAAGTAGTAGTCAGGATAACGAAGAGAAAAAGGGTAGTTCTACCTATAGACTTGCCAGGTCATATCCTGACTCCGGAGAAAGATTTTCGATTACGTATATCCGTTCATTTACAAATGGTGAAGCAGGTTCATCTGGCCCAATTTGGTACTTGGGATCAGAAAGCCCAATGCTGTACAAACAATTCATATCTCTTATATCAGATTCAGATAATTACATAAAAAAACGGCCGCGTGGATATTCTATAGAGGCACATGAAATGGGGCATGCTTTGTTTGAAAGTACTCACGTGGGAAGGGATAATATTATGGCCCTGACATCTAGAAAAAGAACTCCGAGAATAAGAGAAGACCATTGTAAAATAGCACTTGAGCATGAACTGGTTAGAGGACTCTGACCTTTCGACCCGATGGTGTAGATATGAGAATGGGTAAAAATCAGCGTTATGTGTTGCGAGAATTGAAACGGATAAAAGATAGAAAAAGTGGTGAGCTGGTCTACTTTGCAAATCTCATCATTCATTTGTATTACCCAAATTTTTTCAATAATAATTTTGATGATGATTTTGATGATTGGCGCTTTCATGAAACACCCGAATACAAGTCAGCAAAGTCCAGTTTGTCACGGTCAATGCGGCGCCTGATAGACGCTGGACTGGTTGAAAGAAAGGTCAACGATCCCCATGAAGGAATTGCTGGGCATGCCTATAGAATCACAGAAAAGGGCCTGAGGGAGATATCAAGTACTCAAACTTGAGACTTTTATAAGCTGGTGATTGTGTAACGCTGATTTACTCCCAGAATGCGCAAAAGTTAAAATTATTTCCGGCCGCATCACAACTTTTCAGACGATACATCCTCACTATAAGGAATTCTTCTCATTGAACGACGCTTGCACTCCGAATTGCTTTGGCATACTATGAAAATCTCTATTCTCGGCTATCTGATTTGCAAGTGCCATCAGAGATGTATGCTGCATGTTGGGTGGTAACCTAAACTTGTTTTCTAACACTAAAGTGGAGAGGATCATGAGAGCTCAGGAAACGGCCCTAGTATTGATCGAATTTCAAAATGAATTTTGTAAAGAAGGTGGAAAACTCAACCCTGGCGTCAGTAGTGAGATTGTCAGGCAAGGCACAATTGATAATGCAGTGAAGCTGTCACAGGGAGCTCGTGAGAAGGGTGCGATGATAATCCACGCTCCCTTTATATTCAATCCCGCCTATTATGAAGAACATCAAATGGTGGGCATTGTTAAAGCGGTGGCCGACGCTGATGCCTTCAAAGATGACACCTGGGGTGCGGAGATCATCGACGAACTAAAACCTGCTGAAAGCGATAAAGTTGTTGGTGGAAAATGCACATTGTGCGGTTTTAACAACACCGACTTAGGTGAGATCTTAAAAGGCACTGGTGTGAAGAATGTAGTTACGGCAGGTTTTCTAACAAATTTTTGCGTTGAGTCAACTTCCCGGACAGCATACGATAAGGGATACTCAGTTACTATCATCAAGGATGCTACTGCCGCCACATCGCCTGAAGAGCAGAAGCATGCCGAAGAGAAAATTTTTCCAGCCATTGGTCACGTGATGACCGCTGAGGAGTTTCTGGCCCAGTTGGATTGAAGACCCCAGGATGACTCAGTAGTAAAGAGTGACTCACTCTGCGAAAGTTTTTCCTACACCGCTAAGCGGCTAGGCCAACAAAACCTAGCCGCTTTAATCTTTTGCCAGATCCACTCGTCAAACTGAAGAAAACTATCCGCCATCCTACATCCACTCTCTGTTGTGTAGATTAGACATCAAGCAATAAAGTTACTAATCTTGTCTGATTCGATCTCTGAATACAACACCTTGGTGAAAATTGTTCTATTGGAAACTTTATCTAAAATTATAACCAAAAATTGGTTCCTCCTCAGTCTGGCTGGTGCTGTATGGTTCGGCTATGCATGGCCTGCTGGGGGAGAGTTCCTAATCCGTCATGAAGTGCTTACCATTGGCCTGGTTCTGTCATTTCTGCTGACCGGTTTGACGCTGGAATCTCGGATAGTAGTCAACGCCTTGCGCTCTCTGAAAGGAGTAACCGCCGCCGTTGTCTCTTCTCTGTTTGTCTATCCCGTGCTGGCCTGGTTGTTGTCGTCAGCGCTGCTGTCACCTGAACTTGTGGTTGGCTTCTGCATCATCGCAGCAGGGCCGGCCACTATATCTTCCGGAACCATCCTGACCGCTTTTGCCAGGGGAAATGTCTCACTTTCTGTATTTATCTGTATTGCCACTCATTTTATTGCGGTGTTTTCTATCCCTATAGTCCTGCAAATTCTGCTGGGGGCCGGCGCAGGGGTGGATTTGCCGGTTGTTGCGATCCTAAGTGGCCTTGCTTTGAAGGTGCTGGTGCCGCTTTCAATCGGCCAGATGATTAAGCCTATTTTGGGCCGTTCAATTGATAGGTGGCGGCCGGCGATATCGATCTTTCAATCCTGCCTGATTCTTCTTATGGTTTTAACAGCAGTAGCAAGTTCTGCTGACCGTCTCAATGAGATGGCCGGATTTCTGTTCATCGTTGCGGCGGCAGTGGCAGTTCTGCATTTCGGCATGGTACTGTTCAGCTATCTGTTCGCCAGAGCAATCAGACTTGATCGAGAATCTCTTGTGGCATTCACGATCCATGCACCGCAAAAGTCTTTGGGGGTATCTTATCTGCTCTGGGCCGGCTATTTTGCTGCCGAATTTCCGGGTGCATTCGTGCCGGCAATACTCTGCCATCTGCTACAGATGATCACCGGTACGCTATTTGCTCAATATTTCAGGGACCATGTCGTCCAAAGGAAGGATGCGCAGGATAGATAGAGGAGGAAGAGAAGATGTTCGTTGTCACCGTAACTTTTGAAATAAAAAAAGAACACCTGGAAACATTCATGAAAGCCATGACCCTCCAGGCGCATAACTCAGTGATCCGGGAACAGGGGTGTCTGCAGTTTGATGTCTGTCAGGATCAGCAGAAGCCTGAGCGGATATTTCTCTATGAGGTCTACTCAGACCGTGCTGCATTTGATGTGCATCTGCAGACCTCGCACTTCCTTGATTTCGACAAGACTGTATCGCCATGGACAGATTCGAAGACCGCAGAGCAGTGGGAGCGTCTGGAAAGTTGAGCAATGAGAAGAAAGGAGGCGCGGGGTGCCGTGCTTGCTTACATGAATTCGCTCACTTTCTCCCAGGTGGATTTCAAGTGTTGTCGCAAAAGAGCGCTTAGTCTTTCGGCGTCCCTGTTGTCGAGTGCTTCAAGGATATGGTCGTGCTCCGCCAGGGCGCTTCCCCATGTTTCATTTTTCAGGTTGGACTGATAGCGAATGCGATAAAGCCTGGCGTTGAGTCGACTGTGAAGAGAGAGTAGAGTTTTACTTCTAGCCGCCTTTACGATGGCCAGGTGGATCCTCTGATTCAACTTGAAATATTTAAGCCTATCCTGTCGGGCGTAGGCCGCCAGCATCTCATACTGCAATGCTTTAATCTCAGCGACCTCCTGGTCGCTGATGAGCTCGCATACTCGTTCACCGGCAAAGGCCTCGAGTACGCCGAGTACTTGCAGCATATCGGCAATTTCCTCGGCGCTTGGCTTGGTAATCACGGCCCCCCGATTCGGAATCAATTCAATGAGGCCCTCAGTCGCAAGTTTGTGCAGAGCTTCTCTGAGCGGCGTTCTCGAAACCTGAAGGAGTTTGCAGACTTCTCTTTCTCTGATTCGATCTCCCGGGGCCAGCTCGTTCTGGATAATAAGATCCCTCAAACGATTGGCAATCTGATCCGAAAGATTCAGTTTGGTGATACCGTTGTCTTCAAATTCAAGATTTGCGTCTAGCGACATGGCCTTACTCGAAATAGATGGGCGGATTGATGGTTCAGGTTCTTCGCCAAATTGCACGGGGCGAGACGAGAACTCTATATAACCCTAAACTAAATAATTACTGATGATTATTTATTGTATACCATTATTCGACCGTGCGCACGAATTAAATATAATTAGTTAAGTGTCTGTGACATAATGCAATAATACTAATCAGGCTGTTTTTATTTATTAGCTGATTGACAGATGGTATACAATATGCCATATTCGACTACAGGTTGGCAATGTGCCACATAGCGCCGGTCGTGCTGCTATCTGTTTGTTGACTCTGAGGCTTAGCATGATTCGGTCGATCAACACTTCACTAATGGAGGAGCATATGAAGGTTTCAATGAAGAGATTAGTGCTTGGGGCATGCGGAGCGGCTCTCGCCCTCGGCACCATGGTTCAATCAGCGTCAGCCCTGGAAATCGTTTTTGCGATCAGCGCCAAGCCTGGTTCAACCCAGCACATCACCGCTGAAGAATTTACCAAGCGTGCCAACGAGCTGCTTGGCGACAA
>JBPCUV010000336.1:0-13206 GCA_051010975.1 Desulfocapsaceae bacterium | reverse complement strand
CCATCGACACCGGCTTCCATCGGGCCCCCGGAGACGAAGATGGCCGGAATATTGAGCCGCATGGCGGCCATCAGCATGCCGGGTGTGATCTTGTCGCAATTGGAGATGCAGATCATTGCGTCGACGGTGTGGGCGTTGCACATATACTCAACGCTGTCGGCAATCAGGTCGCGTGAGGGCAGAGAATAGAGCATGCCGTCATGTCCCATGGCGATCCCGTCATCGATAGCGATGGTGTTGAATTCGGCGGCAAAACAGCCCTTGTCAGCGATGATTTTCTTGAGCTGCTGGCCGATTTCATGCAGATGCATATGGCCCGGAACAAATTGGGTGAAGGAATTGACGATTCCAATGACCGGCCTGTCCATGTGCTCTTCTCGCATACCGTTGGCCCGCCAGAGACTGCGGGCCCCAGCCATTCTTCTGCCCTGGGTTGTGGTAGCACTGCGAAGGGTGATAGCCATAATCGTACCTCGCTTAAAGAAAATCCGCCCCCGACATGAGCCGGAATGAGCGGAAAATGTTAGAAAAAACTGTACTTTTTCAAAAATCTATTACAGTATACAATGAAACAGAAGAGTATTGCACATTTTTTCAGGAGGTTGGTATGAAAAAGACGGAGATTGATTATTGGATTACCACAATGCTGGAATCCAACCCCAATGTTTCCGATCTGAATATCACAGTTGGCAAGACTCTGCAGGTAGAATCGGCGGGTGTATTGAAGGAGGTCGAGGTTGAGCCTCCGATCAAGGAGTTGACGCCGTTTCAGTCAGAAACCTTCGCCCTGAACCTGATAGGAAACAACAAACGCTTGCTCAATGATCTGGTGGTCAACGGCTCCTGCGACCTATCGTACGCATTCAGTGAAGAGGCCCGTTTCAGGGTCAACATCTTTACTACCAAAGGATACATCACCACGGTCATGCGTAAGCTCGAGACCACGGTCCCGTCTATCGAGAGCATGAACTTCCCCTCTGCGTTCGATAAAATGGCGACTGAACTCAATGGTATTGTCATTTTCACCGGTGCCACCGGAACAGGTAAAACGACCTCGCTGGCGGCCCTGCTGAACCGGATCAATCATGAGCGGGCGGTGCATGTGGTCACGCTTGAAGACCCCATCGAATATATGCACACCCACCACAAGGCCACCTTTAACCAGCGCGAGCTGGGGCATGATTTCTCAAGCTATCCGATGGGCATGCGGGCGGCCCTCAGACAGGCCCCCAAGGTTATTCTGGTCGGCGAGATGCGTGACCGGGAAACCATGGAAATCGGGCTGACTGCTGCTGAGACCGGTCACCTGGTTTTGTCCACCTTGCATACCATCGATGCCGGTCAGGCCATTAACCGCTGCCTGGGTATGTTTGAGCAGGAAGAACAACCCCAGATCCGCCATCGGCTCTCCGATACCATACGCTGGGTCGTCAGCCAGCGGCTGCTCCCGAGAGTCGGCGGTGGCCGGATCGCTGCCATGGAGATACTCTGCACCAGTCTCCGGGTAAGGGATCTGATTCTCAACGGTGAAACCGAGGACAAGACCTTTTACGAGGTTGTCAAGGCCGGGTCGGCGCTGGAGATGAGAACCTTCGATCAGCACATTCTCGAGTTGTTCAGCCACGGCTTGATCACTGAAGAATCGGCAGTAAGGTATTGTTCCTACCGGAATGAAATTTTCCGGGGCATCGATCAGATTAAGGCGGCCCGTGGAGAGGCAACCTCAAGCCTCAAAGACCTGGCCATGCAAGACGAGGAAGATGAGTCACTAGGATATTAACAATACACACGTTTTTCCCAGGGGTAGAGACAGGCAGCAGTTGAAACCAGCAGATCAGCACAAGAGAGACGGTTATGAAGATCACATGTAGCGCTTGCGGTAAATCCCATAAATCTAATGCCAAACTGGAAGCGAGCCTGGACAAACTTCAACCGGGTCAGAAAGTTCGTCTTAAGTGCAGTCAATGCGGAGAACCAATAACTCTGAGCAGGGAGAACCTGCAGGGTGGGAGCGCGACTACGATCAGCCCGCCGGAACCACCCGATACCAGCTGGTTGAAAGAGGGGGTCTTTGATGACGATGAAGTTGTCTCAGATATTCCCCAGGCGCTGATTCTGGCAAAGCCGGGGGACACCAGAGATAAAATGAGCAGCGCCCTGTCGGGTCTGGGGTATCGGGCGGAAACAGCGGAACAGACCAGCGACGTGATCACCCAGATGCAGTTCAATAATTACACCTGTGTTGTACTCAACACCGAATGTGTTCAGGGGAGTTTTGAGGACGATCCGCTGCATCGATTCATGTGCT
Source organism: Desulfocapsaceae bacterium (assembly GCA_051010975.1). Lineage (GTDB taxonomy): Bacteria > Desulfobacterota > Desulfobulbia > Desulfobulbales > Desulfocapsaceae > JABDQA01. The sequence continues at coordinate 10,898 of JBPCUV010000336.1, read as the reverse complement.
TTATGGAAATGTCACGCCGGCGCTATATTCTCTATGTACTCGTAGGGCCTGATTTCAAGACGTTCTACAATCTGCAGGCTTTGAGCAACTCCGCCAATCTGGTGGTCAACACCAGCGATGTGCCCCATTTCGGAGTGATATTGAGAAAGGCGATCCCGGAATATGAACAGCTGTTCGGCCCCTATATGGATGAAATGAAAATACAGGGGAAATAACTGCTTTCAATCAACACTATCGGTACCTGCTGGTGACTCCTGCGGGTACCGGTACCGATAATCTTCCTGTCAGCTATCCAGCTCTAAACCATGAAGCATTTCCTGCCTGTTGCCCTCGTCACCCTCCTGGTCCTCTCACTCATCAATTTTTTGCTCCCAGGTCCCACCCCCCAGGTCACCAGCGCCGATCAGCAGCCAGGCCGGAATGTTCAAGAGAATGTTCAAGATGAGGAACGTGTAAAACCCGCCATCGAGGTTCAGCCTGTATTCAGGACGGTGTCTGCCGCAGAAGCCGCTGAATTGGTAAAAACTCGAGAAAATCTGCAAATAATTGATGTCAGGACGCCCCAGGAACGGAAACAATTTCGTATCGCTGACAGTAAACTGGTGCCGGTGGGTGATGTGATCAGGGGAGTTTTTGAAGCCGATCCCGATCAACCGCTGATGCTGATCTGCGCCGTCGGCGGTCGCAGCTATGTGGCCGGAAAAGTGATGTTCGCCAGGGGCTATCGGGAGATCTACAATCTCGACGGGGGCATTGAATCATGGAGGCGCGCCGGCTTTCCCATTGAGACCAGCCCGGAAGAGACCGCACGATAATCATATCCTGCTGTAATCTAAACCGAAAATCAAGTTTTTGAGAAATCGGTGCGTATCCCCTGGCACCGCTGGTCAAAGGTTAATAAAACCTTGTCTCTCCATCGTTTTCATGGTACAAATTGGAGTTCTTCTGTTGGGGTTGCCATCTGAGATTTGGATCGCACCCCGTCAGTTTTTTAGGCGTCTGTTTTAGAACAGGCTGAGATTAATAAAAAAAACCTTGCGGGATTTACCCGCGCAACGAGTAAACCAATGACTGAAGAAACCAACCAATCAAACCAAACAGAGAACAATGAAGAGCTCAGCTTTGCCGAGCTTTTCGAGATGGAAGAAAACAACCGGGTCGTCGAAGTCGGCAATGTCGCTCAGGGCACAATAATCGGTGAACATGACGATTGTTTCCTGGTGGACGTCGGGGACAAAGCCGAGAGCTACATTCCCAAATCCGAATTTCGTCTGGACGACGCCGAAGAGATAAAGGTAGGAGATAGTATCGAGGTGTTCGTCGAGCGCCGTAAGGACGAAGGCGGACTGCTTCTGTCTCGTGAAAAGGCCATCGCCATCAAGGTCTGGGAAGATATTGCCAGGATTCAAGAAGCTGACGGTACCATCCAGGGTAATATTGAGAGCCGGGTCAAAGGCGGTATGTCCGTTGATATTGGCGTCCCTGCCTTCCTGCCTTATTCCCAGATCGATTTGCGGCCGGTCAAGGATCTGGACGGTCTGATTGGTCAAGTATATGATTTTAAGATTCTCAAATTTAACCGCAAACGTAACAACGTGGTTATTTCCCGCCGGGCAATCCTCGAGGAAGAACGCAACAAGCTTCGTGAAGAGATGCGTTCCCGTCTGGAGGAAGGCCAGATTATCAGTGGTTCCATCACCAATATCACCGACTACGGTCTGTTCATCGATATGGGCGGTATGGACGGCCTCTGTCACATCACCGACCTGAGTTGGGGACGGGTTTCCCATCCGGCCAAACTTTATAAGGTGGGCCAGGAAGTGGAAGTCAAGGTACTCAAGTACGACCGTGAAAACGATCGGGTTAGCCTGGGCATCAAGCAGCTGCGTGACGATCCCTGGGCCACCGTCAGCGAACGCTATCCGCTGGGTGAGAAGGCGGTGGGCAAAGTTGTCTCGATTACCGATTACGGTGTGTTCGTCGAGCTCGAGGAAGGGGTCGAAGGTCTTATCCACGTCTCTGAAATGACCTGGTCGAAAAAACCGAGGCACCCATCCAAGATCGTTGCGGTTGGAGATACCATCGAGATTATGGTGCTCAACATTGAGCCGGAGACCAAGCGCATTTCTCTTGGAATGAAGCAGCTTCAGCCGAACCCCTGGGATATGGTTATCGAAAGTTATCCGGTTGGGGCAATTATCGAAGGCAAGATCAAAAACATTACTGATTTCGGTGTATTCATTGGCATCGAAGAAGGTATTGACGGACTCATTCATGTCTCTGATCTGTCCTGGACTGAGCGCATCAAGCATCCGGCGGAGAAATATGCCAAAGGCGACACGATTCAGGCTGTCGTCCTGAAGATCGACAAGGAGAACGAGCGTTTCTCCCTGGGCGTCAAGCAGCTTACCCCGGATCCCTGGCAGACTGCCTACAACAATTATCCTTCGGGCACCGTGGTCGAGGGTGAAATCACCAATGTCACCGATTTCGGCGTCTTCGTGAAACTCGAAGAGGGTATAGAAGGATTGGTCCATGTATCAGAAATTCCCAAGGACAAGGTCAAAAGTCCGGCTGAGCACTACAACGTCGGTGACACTCTCAAGGCTATAGTCATAAATGTGTCAGCCAAAGACAGGAAAATCGGACTGTCGGTGAAAACACTTGAAGACGAAGGTGAAGCCGAGGCGGTAGAGAAGATCAAGAAAGCGGAAGCAGAAATCGCAGAGGCTGCACCGGCAACCTTTGGTGATCTGCTCAAGGCCGCCGCCGAAGGGGGGCCTAAGACCGAAGAAGAGTAGGGCAACCGCCCAAGGGTGACAAAAGGTTGTTTCGCCTCATAGCGAAGCAACCTTTTTTTGTATCTCATTTTAAAGGTTTAGGAAGTCAATGAGCATGTTAAAGAAAGAACTGGTTGATAAAATCAGCGACAATCTGGCCCTCCATAAGCAGGATGTTAATGTTGCTGTTGATATAATTCTTGATTCGATGGCCGAAGCACTTGCCGAGGGCAGAAGGGTGGAGTTAAGAGGATTTGGCAGTTTTTCGACGAGGAACCGAAAAGCCCGTCAGACGAAAAATCCCAGGACTGGCGTGATGATGGATATCGGTGAGCGGAAAACAATCCACTTCACCATGAGTAAATCACTGAAAGAGGCACTCATTAACGGAAAGGGCTGACGTCGCCTTTTCCTTCCCTGAGTATTTCCGGGCTGTTTCCAGTGAGATCGATCAGTGAGGAGGGATCCGGATACACCGGTCCTCCATCGATGATCACATCGACGTGATTGTTGAGAATCATTTCGATTTCGAAAGCCTGGGTGGGCGGAGCCGAGTCATCATCGACAGGGATACTGGTGTTGATGATCGGTGAGTCGAGCTCTTCGAGTAGCGACCGGCAGATTACATGTTCCGGGACTCTGATACCGACCGTCTTCTGCTTGGTAGTCATCACTTTGGGAACGAGCTTTGTTCCCGGAAGAACGAAGGTATAGGGGCCAGGCAGATTTTTTTTCAACAGGCGATAGGCCGTGTTCGAGACATGGGCATATTGACTGATGTTTTTCAAATCATAACACATGAATGAGAACGGCTTGTTGGGCGGCCGTTTCTTCAATCTGACCATCCTTTTGATAGCCTTCGGGTTGAATATATCACAGCCTATGCCATATCCGGTATCAGTCGGATAACAGATAACGGCCCCCTGGTGCATCCGCTCGACCACCCTGCGGATGAGTCGGAGCTGAGGATTATACGGATTTATTTCTAGGATCATCAGAGCTTGTCAGATTCGGACCGCATAGTTACTCATCAGCTGTTGACATGCGGCAGACTCAGAGAATCTAAATCGCTGGAGTTTTTGCTGTATATATTTAAAGTATGACCGTGTTTCTCAAATAATTTATCCGATAATTTCTAATTTATTCAGTGGCTTGCAATATGTTTCCGGCAAAAGGAGTTACCTATGTTACCAGATAAGATTGAAATGGCACTAACTTTTGATGATCTGCTGCTTAAACCTTCTGTATCAAAGGTTCTGCCAAATGAGGTCGCCCTTGAAACCCGGCTGACCGACAAGATCAATTTAAATACCCCGTTAATCAGTGCCGCCATGGATACAGTAACCGAGTCGGCGGCGGCAATCACTATGGCCAGGGAAGGCGGAATAGGTATCGTCCATAAAAATATGGGCATTGATCAACAGGTGCTCGAGGTAGAACGGGTAAAGAAATCGGAGTCGGGAATGATCATTGATCCCATCGTCGTCAGACAAGATCAGTCAGTGGCTGAAGTACAGCAGATCATGGCTCACTATAAGATTTCGGGATTGCCGGTTCTTGATAAAGGGAAACTGGTAGGCATCGTCACCAACCGTGACCTGCGGTTTGTCTCGGACAACGACCTGCGGGTGGCGGATGTGATGACCAGCAAGAATCTGGTGACCGCAAAAGTAGGTATTGACCTGGAACATTCCAAGGCCCTTTTACACGAGCACCGTATCGAAAAGTTGCTGGTAGTCGATGATGACGGCTCTCTCAAGGGGCTGATCACCATCAAGGATCTGGAAAAGATCAAGAAATACCCCCACGCCGCCAAGGATGAGTTTGGCCGTTTGCTGGTAGGTGCCGCTATCGGTGTGAGCGAGGAAGTCGAGGAGCATGCGGCAAAACTGATCGAAGCAGGTGTCGATGTGGTGGTTCTCGATTCCGCCCATGGCCACTCCGCAGGCGTGATCAGGTCCATAGAAGCGGTTCGGGGAGCGTTCCCCGATCTGCAGATCGTGGCGGGCAACATTGCCACGGCAGAAGCCGCCGAGGATCTGATTAAAGCCGGAGTAAATGCGATCAAGGTGGGAGTAGGTCCGGGATCGATATGCACCACTCGAATTGTTGCCGGTGTCGGTGTACCTCAGATTACCGCCTTGCGCGACTGCGTCAGGGTGGGCAGCAAGTATGATATTCCGGTGATTGCCGACGGTGGCATCAAACATTCAGGCGACCTGGCCAAAGCAATTGGCATCGGCGCTTCGACAATCATGATCGGCAGCCTCTTTGCCGGGACCGATGAAACCCCGGGAGAGACTTTTCTCTACCAGGGGAGGACCTACAAGGGATACCGGGGTATGGGATCTCTGGGAGCCATGGCAGATGGGTCGTCGGACCGCTATTTCCAGGCCGAGACCAGCGCCACCTCGAAACTGGTGCCCGAGGGAATCGAGGGCAAAGTGCCCTATCGAGGCCCGCTGGCCAACGTCATTTATCAACTTCTGGGCGGACTTCGTTCCGGAATGGGCTATGTTGGCGCGGGCACCATCGAAGAACTGCAGCAGAAGGCTCAGTTCGTGCGTATTTCAGCCGCCGGTCTTCGGGAGTCCCATGTACATGATGTCATCATTACCAAAGAGGCGCCCAACTACCGGATGGCATGATCGAAGTTGCCGGGAGAATAACTCAAAAACGCTAACCTGAGACCAGAGAAATTATGAAAATCGGCGAGATGATCCTCATTTTGGATTTCGGTTCCCAGACCACCCAGCTCATTGCCAGGAGAATCAGGGAGCAAAAGGTCTACTGCGAGATTCATCCTTATTCGATCCCGCTCGAAAAAATCAAGGAGATGAAGCCGGCTGGAATTGTACTGTCGGGTGGCCCCTGTTCGGTCTACGACAGTGGAGCCCCGCACTCAGACCCGGCTATTCTGGATCTATCAATTCCTCTTCTGGGAATCTGCTACGGCGCTCAGCTCATGATTCTGCAGAGCGGTGGACAGGTTGAAAAAGCGGAAAAACGTGAATTTGGCAAGGCCGAATTGCAGATACTCGACACCGAGGGACTGTTTGCCGGCCTTGAAACCGGCGAGGCTCATCATCAGGTATGGATGAGCCACGGTGACCGCGTGGAAGTGGTGCCCGATGGTTTCGAAGCCAGTGCCGTTAGCGGGCACAGCCCGTTTGCCGCCCTGCGTCACCGGCAAAAACCGATGGTGGCGGTGCAGTTCCACCCTGAGGTGGCCCACACGCTGATCGGGGTCGATGTGCTGCGAAATTTCATATTCGGATTCTGCGGCTGCAAGCCTGACTGGACCATGCACTCATTCATCGAGACGCAGGTCTCCCTGATTCGTGAACAGGTGGGAAATGAACAGATAATCTGCGCCCTTTCCGGGGGCGTCGATTCCTCGGTCACCGCCGCGATCGTGCACCGGGCAGTTGGCGACCAACTCACCTGCATCTACGTCAACAACGGCTTGATGAGAACCGGTGAATCTGAGGCAATTCTCAGGTTTTTCAGAGAAAAAAGCAAACTCAACGTTATCGACGTCGATGCCACCGATTTCTTCCTTTCTGAATTGGATGGGGTCGTTGATCCGGAGATTAAGAGAAAAAGAATTGGTCTGGGATTTATCAAGATTTTCGAGGAGGAAGCCGCAAAGATAGGCAATGTCAGCTTCCTGGCCCAGGGAACCCTCTATCCGGATGTGATCGAGTCGGTTTCTTTTCGCGGGGAAGCGCCCATCAAGTCCCATCATAATGTAGGCGGACTGCCCGAGGTTATGAAGCTAGATCTCATTGAACCGCTGCGGGAGCTGTTCAAAGATGAAGTCAGGGAACTCGGTCTCGAGCTGGGTCTGCCGGCTGAGGCCATCCATCGGCAGCCGTTCCCTGGTCCCGGGTTGGGCATCAGGATTATGGGGGATGTCAATCGGGAACGCCTCGATATACTGCGCAAGGCTGATGTAATCGTTCTCGACGAAATGAAAAAGAACGGCTGGTACCGCAAAGTGTGGCAGTCTTTCGCGGTGCTTCTGCCTATTCAAACCGTTGGAGTCATGGGTGACGGGCGAACCTATGAGCACGTGATTGCCATTCGCTGTGTCGACTCAAGAGATGCGATGACCGCCGACTGGTCAAAAGTGCCCTACGAGATTTTGGGAACAATCTCGACCAGGATCATCAATGAGGTACGCGGCGTCAACAGGGTAGTCTACGACATTTCTTCCAAGCCTCCGGCCACCATCGAGTGGGAGTAGCAATGCTGAAAACCGGAATTTATGTCGATGCCGAGAACGTCAGGCTGTGCGGCGGCTATGGGATGCGATATGACATCCTGGTGGAGTTGGCAAACTCCGGCAATTCAACCTTGCTCAGGGCCAACTCGTACCTGGCCGAAGACCGAACCAGGACCAGAGAAGACGACGAATACCGACTGAAGCTCTATCATTATCACGATATCGTCAGGCAATGCGGCTTCAAGGTGATCAAGAAGTATGTCAAACGCTTCGTAGATGACGAAGGGGTTGTGACCACCAAGGCCAACGCCGATATGGATTTGGCCATAGACGCGCTGCAGCAAGCCAGAAACCTTGATCGCCTTATCTTGCTTACCGGTGACGGCGATTTTATCCGGTTGGTAATCGCCCTGCAGAACATGGGCTGCCGGGTTGAGGTGATCGGCTTTAACAATGTCAGCCAGGAACTCAAGGAGGCGGCCGACAGCTATACCTCCGGATTCCTCATTCCCGGGCTGCTGCCGGTATCGTCTGAAGGCTCCCGACGACAGAGAGGAACCCCTGCCAATTACAATCAGGATAGAGGGTTCGGATTTATGCGCTATTATGTCCTCACAGAAGAGGGACTGCGTAACGAAACAGTTTTTTTCCACTGCTCCAAATCCAATGTTACCAACGATGTGGTATTTCTTGATTCAGGTAATATATTTGAGTTTGATATCGTCCAGAATCCGGAAAACAATAACCGGACTGAAGCGGTAGACATCACTTTGCTCGATACGTGAGCAAAATCTGATCCGACAATAAGAGAAATGGAGGAAGGGAAATGAATATTGAAGGCCTGCTATCAAATGGTCTTATCGTGCAGTGGGGCTTAAGAATTGTGGCGGCGCTGGCTATACTCGTCATCGGTAACTGGCTGGCCAAGAAGATTGCGGCAGTTTTCGTCAAGATGATGGACCGTAATGATGTTGATGTTACCTTAACCAAATTCCTGAGAAACATAATTTACTACGCGCTGCTGGTCGCGGTGGTCATCGCCGCTGCCGGGCAGCTCGGTATAAATACCACCTCTTTTTTGACCGTCGTGGGTGCCGCCGGTCTGGCGATCGGTCTCGCTCTGAAGGATTCGCTGGCCAATTTTTCGGCCGGGGTCATGCTGATACTGTTCAGGCCCTTCAAAGTGGGAGATGTGGTGAATGTGGCCGGTGAAACCGGCAAGGTGGAAGAGATCACAATCTTCAATACGGTGATGAATACTCCCGACAATCAGAGAAAGATCATTCCCAATGGAATAGTGGCCAGCGGGACAATAACCAACATTACCGCCAATGATACCAGACGCATCGACATGATTTTCGGTATCGGTTATGACGATGATATCAAGGCTGCCGAACAATTGCTCATTGAGATAGTTAAAGCAGAGCCCAAAGTATTGAGTGATCCGGAGCCGGCTATTGCCGTGGCAGAACTGGCTGATTCATCGGTAAATTTCGTGGTCCGACCCTGGGTGAAGACAGATGATTATTGGGATGTGAAGTTCTCCCTCACTGAAAAAATCAAACTGGCTTTTGATAAGGCCGGTATTTCCATTCCATTTCCGCAGCAGGATGTTCACATGCATCAGGTGCTGCAAAACGGGGAGGCGGACGCCGCCTAACCGGATATGGCCGTCTACCTCTTGGGAGGTTTTGAGGGCCGGCCTAACAGGTCGGCCCCCGACCAGTTACCTGTTTTCTGATTGCCTACGGACCTTTCATGGACGATAGATCCACTGGCCACAAGCCTTTGATCCACTCCCGACTAGCTAGAATTGTCAGCTCATTTGTGGCTGGGGCGGATAAGGTTGTGAGCATTGATTCACTCGGCGACGGCAATATCAACGATACCTACCTGGTCAGCTTCAAACAACGCCCTCCCCTGGTGATTCAGCGCCTCAATGGAGCAGTGTTCCCTGATCCGGGCTGCGTTGCAAGCAATGTGGCCATGATTACCGCTTATCTGGGAACCCGCCTTAAAGCCACTTCAGCCGGGTGTGAGTCCTGCAGATTTCCAGAAGCCCTCGAGACAACAACCGGCAGGAGCTGGTTTCAGGATCAGAGCGGAGAGGTCTGGCGCTGTCTCACCTATATCGACAATGCGGTCTCCCATCCCATGGTAGTAAGCAAGGATCAACCCCATGAAGCGGGTAGATTACTGGGCTGTTTTCACGCTCTTCTCGAAGATTTTGATGGTTCGCTTTTATGCGAACCACTGCCCGGATTTCATGATCTGCTCAGCTACATAACTTCATACCTGAGCTCGATTTCCAGCCATCGACGTGCACTGACTCATGAGTTTCGCTACTGCCGGAAGATGATTGATGATCGATTGGAAAACCGTTTTCTTGATGAACGGGCCAAAGAGGAGCAGGTTTGTCAAAGGGTCATCCACGGTGACCCGAAATGTGACAATTTTCTTTTTGATGTTGCTACCAATCGGGCGGTATCGCTTATTGATCTGGATACTACTTCCAACGGTCTGTTGGCGGTTGACCTTGGTGACTGCTTACGCTCATTTTGCAATGTTGCTGGAGAAAAAGGGCACTCAGATATTGTTTTTGACACTCAGATATGCACCAGCTTACTGGCTGGTTATTTTCAGTCTTGTCTGGTTGCTCAGGATGAAAGGTATCTGATCTACCACGGGGTACGGCAGCTCACCTATGAACTTGGCCTGAGGTTTTTCACCGATCACCTGAACGATGATAGCTATTTTAAAGTTACTCGGGAGGGAGAAAATCTACACCGGGCCTGCGTCCAGTTTAAGCTCCTGGAGAGTATCGAGAAGCAGCGCCCGGCGATAGAAAAGGCCGCCGGGATCGGCTGACACTCAGATCTGCTGCAGCTTTACTGTTTTAAGATAGCGGTTTATGGATTCATCGAGTTGGGGATAGGTGGTTGAGAATTCAAGCCCGATCTGAATTCCCCGTTCGTCTTTCTTGTAATTTTTGACAATCCCCACAAGCTCAAGCTGCTCGTCTATTTCAGGTAGTGCACAGCTCAGAGAAATCCGTTGGGCGATATCGATCACCGGCAGGTTTTCGTTCTCTTCTTGAGAGACTTTGAGAAGGGCACCACTGCTGCTTATGTCCTTGAAGAGACCTTTGAAGACAGCGCCATCCTGGGTTTTCAGCGAGCAGGGGAAAGAGGCCGCGGCCCGCTCGGCTTTACGGATGTCATGGAAATGTATTACCGAGGGATAATCGAGGAAAAGCAGGTTCCGGGGCGTGTTGAGTACCCGGGAGACCCGTGCTCTGAAAAGAAACAGCTTCTCCATGTGAGTGAATTTTACCACAATCACCTGCCCCGGTTTGACTTCGGTATCGGTGACGATAAAATGCGATGGCGTGGTAATTATCAATAAGTGATCCGGAATCATGCCGACCAGCAGCGATTCAAGAGCCCCATCGATCGAATCGAACTCGATGCTCAAATTCTGACCGATATTCAAGGCCAGCCGCATCCCTGCCATTGAAGCCTGCTGAAGTTTCTGTTTCGGTTTGGCCAGAGTAAGTGACTGGGAATCAAGCTCCAGGCGTTCGTCCTTGCGGCGAACTCCTTCCATAATCATGGTGATCAGCGGTGAGGCAATCTGGCGTCGTCGAGTTCTGTTATAATATTTGATGTCGATGATCACCTCATCCCAGGAAATCAACCGGTAAAAGGCCTCTTCACCACTGAGATCGTCGACTTCCGCGTTTACTACGCTACCGTCCTCTACGTAAATATAGCCTTCGCCTGCTGCTGAAAATATATGGAGTGTACAGGTCTGACCATCGTTTTCATGCATCTGCAGCAGGGAGTGAAGAGGGATTCCCTGGATAGTCCCGGCGTTTGAAGCCTCGGCCA
>JBPCUV010000335.1:0-4200 GCA_051010975.1 Desulfocapsaceae bacterium | reverse complement strand
GGGTCATCATCATAGAAGATTCGATCATCAGAGGCACCACCGGTAAAAGCAGGGTTCAATCGCTCCGTAATGCAGGCGCCTCTGAGGTTCATATGATGGTGAGCTGCCCGCCGACCAGACACCCGTGTTACTATGGTATAGACTTTCCGTCCAGTGAAGAGTTGATCGCCTATGGGAACGAAGTGGATCAAATTGCCGACTATCTTGGCCTCGATTCACTTTACTATCTTAGCCTGGAAGGCATGGTCCGGGCCACCGGAATGACGGTAGACGATTTCTGCCTGGCTTGCTTCAATGCCGACTATCCAGTCGAACCGGATCTCAGTTTTCATAAAAACGCCCTTGACGGAAGCGGCTGATCAGTCCCCCAAAACAGCTGAATCTCTTGATTGGAAAATTCTAGATCACAAAGAAGATCAGCTTAAAGCCTACAAATGATGCAGTTCTTACCTGAGTTTTTGGCGTCGTACATTGCCTGATCAGCACTAATCTGCATTCTGCTGATGTCGCCACCGAGATCAAATTGATCGTTCCGCCTGCAGGTAACAATGCCGATGGAAAGTGTGGTGTGGTTAGTATTGTTTTCACTGAAATTGTACATCACCCGCTGTATAATTTCCTTCGCTTGGGCGGCTGTTGTCTGTGGCAACAGCACCGCGAATTCATCCCCACCCAGCCGAAAACAGAGATCGACGCTATTTCTGGTAAATTCGTTTAATGTCATACCGAGGGTTATCAGTATCTTGTCGCCCTCGTCGTGACCATGGGTGTCATTGTAGGCCTTGAAGTTGTCGACATCGATAAGAGCTAAAAATAATTGATAGCCTTGCCGGTGGGCTCGTTCTACCTCATGAGGTAAGCGCTGGTCGTAGGCGCGACGGTTCAGCAGTGAGGTAAGACTGTCACTCATTGACAGGGCTTCGAGGTTTCTGAGCAAGCGTCTCTCACGAATCGCTCTGGCAAGTTTGGCCTCAAGCTCGGCCTGGTCGATCGGTTTTTTTATGAAATCGATTGCGCCGGCCCGGATCACCTCGGCATACCGAACCTTGTTGTTGTGGCCGGTGGCGATGATTACATCGGTGTTGAAGTGATGTTTTATTATGTGTTTGAGAAGCGTCATACCATCCATCTGTGGCATGATGAGGTCGCAAAGGACAATATCGCAGCTGGTTTTTTTTAGAATTTCAACAGCTTCTCTTCCACTAGCGGCAATCAGGCTGGTATATCCGAGAGAAGAGACCACGACACTCAGTGCCTCACGCACCGGTCGATCGTCATCAACGATCAATATGACACTGGTTTCTCCTGTGGTTTGCAAAGAGTTCTGCCTCAATTTCTGAATCTGGATGTAAGGTTTGGGCTCCCGAGAAGAACCTCTTTCAAAACTTCGATAATATTACTGCTGGAAAAATATGTCCAGAGCCGAGCCCTATTTTTCTCGGGGATCCTTTCCGGTTTCGAACATCTCGAATAGATCAAAAAAGAGCCGGGTTACCGCACTGTAGTGAGTGGAAGCTCCCGAGCTTGCATAGGCCTTTGTAATTTCCAGCGCCTTAGCAAAACTTTCCTGGCTGGCAGAATCAAGGGGATTTCTAACGGCATCGACCAGGCTGGCACTGATGGCTGGGTTGTTATTTTTTGATTTCATTGGCTTAATCCCGATTGTTATAGATTAGAGATCCATTTTCTCGTGCCGTATGAGAGGCACGAGCGAGATGCACTGAAAGTTGCCTTTTCCAGGCTCTCGAGAAATGAGGAGGTGAGGATATGGTGACAGAATGTTCCGTGAAGAATATCTCCTGCACCCAAGGTGTCAATCGCTTGCACCTGGGGCACGGGCTGTTGACCCTGCTTGCCTTCGATTCGGTAAATAATTGAGTCGGCACCACGGCTGACTGCTGATCCTGTTATCCCGATATGCTCCAGATAGAGTAGAAGCTCTTCAGGCGAGTTACAACTGGGAGCTTTGAAATCTGCCGAACAGATTGCATAGTCGATGAAGGGCAGCAGTTCCTCAAGTCCTTCTTTCCACGAGCCGCCATCCAGAACGGTGAGCGAGTGACCTTTTGCCGCTTTGGCAACACTGATGGCTTGCTCCAGATAAAAACCGTCGAGCAGAACTACCTGACAGCCCTTGGTGAGGTGGTCGTACAATTGGTCAGGAGAGAGGGTGAGGTCCAGGGGGTTGCGATAGACCACACATCGACTGCCGTTGGAGGAATTAATTAGTATTGATGACAGTACTGGTAATGCAGCGGGATCGCTTGAATAGTCATGGACTGTTACGCCATGTTTCTGCAGATCCTCAAACGCCATAGCTCCGGTAGGGTGACCTCCCAGGCCGGTGAGAAGATCAGTTTCGTTGCCAAAAGCAGCATAGGCTACAGCTGCATTGGCAGCCGGCCCACCTGCAGATACAGCCTGATGATGCGCTTTTATCTTTTGATCCGACCTTGGGTGTCTGTCGACGACATTGAAGATATCGACGGTGGTGAGTCCGACAAAGAGCCCTCGTGCCATAACCTGTTACCGTGGATATTACATGATGTGGATTGAATTGCAGATGAAGTTCTCTTCCTTCAATGGGTGGTAGAGTTTGATGTGAAGGTGGAGGGTGTCCTCTGAGCCTTCATACAATCCTCCACCGGCAATGAGACCGAAACAGGTCTGTTGGATACCATCAGAAGATGAGAGTTCAGCTGATACCTGATGTCCCAGGCAGGCCGTAATATTGTCAAGATTGGCATATGGTACAGTGAGATTTAAGCCACCAAGGCTGGTCTTGGAAAGGTTACCCGTCACCTCGTTTTCAATCTCATTTCCTTTGCTGGTTTTGAAAGAAAAGGAGCAATGGATGTCAATCTCTTGCTCTTCATTATCAGGGGTATAATTCATTGCACTGCGGATGAGATCAGGTAACACACCGTAGTGTCTGCAAAAAACAGATAATTTGTCGAGCAGACTGGGCACTGCTTCTTGACTCTCGGAAAATTGTTCTTTTTTTAATAATCGTACTTGAATCTCAGTCTGAGCTTGAATTGTAAATGGCCAGGGGAGCCCCTTAAAAAAACCTTCACTGCCAAATATCTCACCTCCCTGAATAGGGGCAAACACGAGGCTGCCTGTGGTTGCGGGGAAAATTATGTCGGCATAGCCATGATCGATAAAAATAAGGTCAGATAGCTTGTCTCCCTGCTGGACAATAAAATCACCAGCTTCCAGAGTCAGCGGTTTGAGAATTTTAAAGAAGGTGTTGGCTTCTTCTGTGTCGAGTCTTTCATAGAATGCGCTCCAGACCATCAGGTGATGGTCCTGACTCAGGTGAGACTCAAAGGTTGCAGTCCGATCCTCGTTCTGTTCTAAAGGCTTCTGACTGCTCAGGGTGTCTGTCAGAGTTTCTACAAAAATATCGCTCAATCCTCCATCAGAGTAGTCATCCGATAAATTTTCGGGGTCGGCGGGAATCTGGGCAAGAACCTCGTCTTCGATCAACGAGTTGACCTGACTTTCTTCAATACTTTGCGAAAAGATGGACTCGCCGCTAGTGTTTTGCTCGATCTTAAGCAAGGCATCAGTAGCGGTCCGCACCAGACTGTCGGCTGCCCCGTATCGTTCTTTCCGATCTTCTATCAGGCTCAATAGGGATTGTATCGTCGCAGATGAAGGATAGGCTACAAGCTTGCTGCATAGCTTTGAAATCAGAAAATCATGTACATGACTGCTGAAATTTTCTCGCTGTTCAAAAAGGTCCAGCAGGGCAGCTTCTACTTCAGTTCCTTTAAACTGGTCGAGGAGATCTACCACATGTGCTTTGAGTTCATCGTTAATAATTTGCAGGGCTTCAAGCAGTCGCTCCTGCATCTCCTCTCCACCAAGCACTTCGATGCAATTGAGTACCTGCTGCTGGACCCTGATATCCTGATGTGATAAATATCTTTTAACCTCAGTGTAGAGCGTATCATCGCCAAGCCGGGAAAAGATCATAATTATGTTTCTGGTAACGAACCAGGGTTGCTGATCATCGAGGCAACTGATGAGTACCGGAACACTGACTTTGCCGATCCGGGGAATGAGGTCAACAAGGGCCAGCCGCTCTTCTTTATCGTTGCTGTGGGCAAGTTTCTGGACTAGAAAACTGGTTCCTTGGCGGCCCATATTGAGCAGAATATTTTCAACGACATCCTTTCGCTGGGATGATTC
>JBPCUV010000334.1:0-3331 GCA_051010975.1 Desulfocapsaceae bacterium | reverse complement strand
GCGCCGGCAAGAAGAAGAGACGCACCGCAGACCGCTGCGAGCAATTTCCTTTTCGTTGGTTTCATGTCTTTATCTCCTGTTTTCGGGTTTTGGTTTGTCGGCGAACCATCGCCGTCACTTAAGGTCGACCCCATCGAGGGGGAGTTCCTCCTTCTCTTCTAAATCTTTTATTCTACTGCCCCATTGTGCAGACATTAAAACGAAAACATAAACCTAAAAGATCGATTGGCAACCTATAAACGGCCAATTTCCGACAAGATTTTTCCTATCTAAAGCACCAGTTCATTTAAAAAATTATTCACTTTTCTCCTGAGGAAGGATCAGGTTGAGCAAAAATCCGAGAATCCCGGCCAAGCCGATTTTCTCTATTGCAAAGGTACCGGCGGTAAATTTCATTCCACCGATGCCGCACACCAGAATAACTGCGACAATTACAAGGCTTCTGGGTGTGGCCAAATCTTTGCCGGCTCTAACCAGGGTATTGATGCCAATGACAGTGATCATTCCAAAGAGCAAAATCATTACACCGCCCATCACCGGTCCGGGAATGGTTGCCAAAAAAGCGCCGATTTTTCCAACAAAGGCCAGGAGAATTGCACTGATTGCCGCCCAGGTCATGATGGCCGGATTAAATGCTTTGGTAAGTGCAACAGCCCCGCTGACCTCTGAGTAGGTGGTATTCGGTGGTCCACCAAAAAATGCGGCCAGAGAGGTGGCAATACCATCGCCGAGCATGGTGTTTTCCACTCCAGGATCCTTGACATAATCCTTGCCGGTTATCGAACCAACAGCCAGTACATCGCCCCAATGTTCAATTGCCGGAGCAATGGCGACGGGCACAATATAGATTATGGCATCGAGATTCCAGGTTGGAGCGGTAAAGTCAGGCACCTTGAACCAGGGCGCATTGACCACCGGTGAAAAATCGATCAGCCCCATCACCAGTGAAACTACATAGCCGGCAGCGATACCACAGAGAATGGGAATGAGCCTTAGAAAACCGCCGCCGAAAATAGAAACGATCACCGTGGTAGCCAGGGCAACCATCGAGATGATCATCGCCTGGGAACCGACAATTCTGCCGTCACCGATACTGCCGTTTGCCATACCGACCGCCACAGGCGCCAGAACCAGGCCGATGACCATGATCACCGGACCGGTAACAACCGGGGGCAGGTAGCGCTCGAGCACCGAACTGCCCTTGATCCTGATGATAAAACTCAGTATCACGTAAAGAACACCGGCAGCTGCCAGGCCGCAAAGCGTTCCCGGGATACCCCAGGTCTTCACACCGTAAGATATCGGGGCGATGAAAGCGAATGACGAGGCCAAAAAAACAGGGACTTTTCCTCTAGTGATAATCTGAAAGACGATGGTGCCGAGCCCCGCCGTAAACAAAGCCACGTTGGGGTCAAGACCGGTAAGGATTGGAACCAGCACCAGGGCGCCAAAAGCCACGAACAGCATCTGGGCCCCCAGCAGACTGTCTGCTACATTAAAGCGGTAGTTGGTATTATGTGTATCAACTGACATCTTCTACTTTCCCTCCGTTATAATATTTAGAGAACTCCCATCTTTCTTGAATCTTCACTATCCCAGCAAGTTCCTCTTCCACGAGTTGCACTCTTACTTGGTTCCAAAAATCTTATCGCCCGCATCTCCAAGGCCGGGCAGAATATAGCCCATTTCGTTGAGCCTCTCATCCACGGCTGCGACATAGATTTCCACATCAGGGTGGATGTCAGTAACCTTTTTAATGCCCTCAGGCGCCGCCACCAAAAACAGCCCTTTAATGGTTTTACAACCAACCCGCTTCAAAGTATCTATGGTTGCAATCAGCGTCCCACCTGTGGCCAGCATCGGATCCAGGATCAAAGCAATGCGCTTGTCCATTTCGCTGGTAGTTTTTACATAATACTCCACCGGCTGCAGGGTCTCCTCGTTGCGGTAGAAACCGACTACGCTGACTTTGGCGGTGGGAATCATGTCTAGAACTCCATCCATCATCCCCAAACCGGCCCTGAGAATCGGCACGATAGTGATTTTCTTTCCCTTAATTTCCTCCACCTCGACTTCTCCCGCCCAACCTTCAATGGTTTTGGTCTGGGTCTCGAGGTCCTTGGTCGCCTCATAGGTCAACAAGCGGGCAACTTCCGAGGCCAGATCCCGGAAATCTTTGGTATGAATATCTTTTTCCCTCAAGAGACCAATTTTGTGATTAATGAGGGGATGATCAGCGACATGTACCGTCATGGCAGCCTCCTGGTTCGAGCACAAACTCTATATGTATTTGTAATCTAAGAATAAAAACGGAACCGCCGGGCAAGATTGATTGACAGAAATTGGGCGGACGTTTTTGAGTCATATGACGAATTAGCGTAGTTGGGTGAGTTGGAAAAAAGAGAAATCGCACCCCATTTATAGAAACAATCAGGGGTAAAAAGCAAGCAAATTAAGTCCTGTCTCCCGGGCTCAGCTGCCTGACTCTGCTTCTAAGCATCGGCAGCAGTTGCACCGCTATGATACCGATAAAAATCATAGAAGCGCCGGCTAGTTCCAGAGTGGTCAATCGTTCCCCGAGAAAAAAGAATCCGGCCATAGCTGCAAACACGGTTTCGGAGCTGAGAATAATCGCTGCATCAGCCTCATGGGTATAACGTTGAGCCACAACCTGGAGGGTGAAGCCGATTCCCGTGGACAGCAGGCCCGCATAAAGGATGCCGAACAGACCGGACTGCAGGTCAACAAGGCTTGGCTGCTCGATGACTATTCCCAGAATGATCCCGCACATACCGCAGACAAAAAACTGTCCGCAGGCAACCACGAGCGGTGCTCTGGTCCTCACCGCCATTGTCCCCACCAGGATAACATGGCAGGCCCAGAACAGGCTAGACGCTATGACCCATAGGTCTCCTACTCTGAGATCTATGGACTGGGCCCCACTCATAATATAGGTGCCGCCGAGACAGAGAACCGATGCCGGCCAGGCCGACCAGTGAATCTTTCGCCTGAGTACCAGAAGAGAAATAATCGGCACCAGAGGAACATAGAGCGCCGTGAGAAATCCCGCATTGGTCACGGTGGTATGGAAGATTCCATATTGCTGCAAGGCTGCAGCCGTGAACAATACCAGCCCGGTGCAGATAACACCAAGCCAGCCGGTAGCATCAAAGGCCTGCTCCGTGCGGGCGAGTCGCCGATATTGGCGCAGCGCAAAAGGCAGTACGAAGCAGGCCCCTACCAGCATCCTGATGCCGGTGAAGCTCATGGTTTTCAGACCGCCGGTACCCACCTGCTGAACCACGAAGGTGGATCCCCAAATGATGGCGGC
>JBPCUV010000333.1:0-4751 GCA_051010975.1 Desulfocapsaceae bacterium | reverse complement strand
GCAGTCTGAGAGTTCCAGATGACGGCGGTCTTACCTTTTATATGTGCCGCTTCAATGTCTCGGATGGTCCTGACGAAGATATAGTTTTCCGGCTCCTCTGCCATGGCAGAGCGGTATGCATGGTGCTGCTGCATGAGATTATCCCAGTTCATAGATGCGGCAGTAAGGGTCATCTCATGGCCAGTGATACCGGCATCACGCGCTTCCTGGAAATAGGTCAGCAGTTGTTCGTTCTTTGTCCAGCCTGTGCCATAGGGACTGGCGAGCATGCCTATTACAACGGTGTCTTTGACGAACTGTTTGGCCTCGTCCGAAGCAGGCCAGGTTTTGCTCACCAAGCTGGCAAATGTAGACGTCGATATGGCCAGGATTGTGAGCACTACTGCTATTTGCATTATCTTCAGAGTTCTGCTCATTTGTTTTCTCCGGTTGACTTGAAGAGAAGGACTTTCAACAGATTTCACTGCTCTATCTGAACCTAAGCTGACTGAGTGCATACACATGTAAGAATATTTTCGGGAATGAAAAGTCAGAGACTTTAAGGCTTGTGTAAGAACCTTTGTTGCATAGCTTAGCCCTGGAAACATCTAAATGATTAAATGAAGGAGGATTGAGGATTCTCCCTGTCTACAATTTCAGCCAAGCACAATAGGTCTGCGCCAAGAATAGAGGTTGGCGATCTGATTTCAAATCTTTGATTATGCGCCACATGAAAATAGTAGAGACAGTGGGGTGAACTTATGGTTATTTGTTTGAAATCAGAAAATATTTTACGGAGAAGAACATGAAACCAAATACCCTGAGACAATTATTGAACGAAAATAAACCGACGCTCGGTACGAGGGTAATGAGTTCTTGGCCTTCAATTGTCGAAACACTTGGTCATACCGGCATGTTTGATTATGTCGAGTTTCTTTCAGAATACGCACCGTTTGATCTCTATGCCTTGGATGATTTCTGCAGGGCAGCTGAGCTGTATAACCTGTCCACGATGATCAAGGTCGATCAAGAACCCCGAGGCTTCCTGGCTCAAAGAGGTATTGGCGCCGGGTTTCAGAGTGTCTTGTTTGCTGATTGCAGATCAGCGGAAGATGCAAAGGAATGTGTGGATGTCGTCCTTCCTGAAACTCCTGAGGATGGGGGAACCCACGGTGTTGGAGTGCGTCGCTTTTCATTTATGGGGCATTACGGAACTCCTGAATATGTGAAAACTCTCAAGGATATTGTCGTGGTTCTCATGATAGAGAAAAAATCTGCGGTTGAGAAACTCGATGAAATCCTCTCAGTGAAAGGAATCGATATGATTCAGTGGGGCCCGGCAGATTATTCCATGAGTATCGGACAGCCGGGAGCTTACAGCCAACCGGATATCAAAGCAGTTGAACGCAAAGTTATTGAAACTGCCCTCAAGTATGGTGTCCACCCCAGAGTTGAGATAGAGCATATGGATCAGGCTCAATACTATATTGATCTAGGTGTCCGTCATTTCAACTTAGGGATCGATATCAACATTCTTTTTAACTGGTGGAAAAAGAATGGTGAAGAATTGCGGAAATGTGTTGCCGATGCGTAGTTCTAAAAATTGCAATATCTTCAAAATTCCCTCCTCGCAACAGACGACAGATTTTATTTCAAATCCTCTAAATGACAGGTGTAAGAAGCTCTTGACCGCTAAAATATGCTTCCAGGTTTTCTCGAACCAGACGCCCCATTGCTTTACGCGTGTCAACCGTGCCACTGGCCTGGTGAGGTTGCAGCATAACATTATCAAGCTTCAGGAAACGAGGATTTAGATCCGGTTCACCTTCAAATACATCGAGAGCGGCATAGCCAAGTGTCTTGTTCGCAAGAGCCGTGAGCAGGGCATTCTCGTCTATGGTAGAAGCTCTTGATATATTGATTAACGTCCCCTCTACTCCCAGTGCCTCAATAATAGTTTTGTTCACAATATGTTTAGTGGAAGCGCCACCAGTTGTCGTTACGAACAGGTAATCTGAGTGTTCGGCAAGGGCCCGAGGATCTTGGATATACTTCCATTCGCTTGGACATTCTTTCATCTCAAGGTCTGAATAGGCAATATCCATCTCGAAGGCAGCGCATCGTTTGGCAACCTGATAACCGATCCTACCGAGGCCGAGAATTCCTATTCGTTTACCGAAAACCCGAGTTTTAAGTGGATACATTCCTTTTTTTGACCAGTCACCGGAGCGGACCCAGTTTTCACCACCGATAATCCCGCGGGAAGCTGCAAGCATCATTGCTACTCCAAAATCAGCAACATCTTTGGTCAGGACATTAGGTGTATTGGTGACACGGATGTTCCGTTCCCGAGCTGCATCAAGATCCACGGCATCATAACCAACTCCATAAACAGCTATGATTTCCAGGTTGGGGAGGGCTTCGATAAGCTCTCTGCTCAAGCCAAGATCTCCGCGGGTCGCCACTCCCCGGATACTGCTTGCACATCCGGCGATGAATGTATCTTTGTCTTCTGCGGTAAAATAGGGGTGAAGAATGAAGTTTTTGGCTAAAGCTTCCATGTCCCAGTCTGGATACGGGCCGATCTGTAAGATGTTTACTTTGTTCATGAGTCTCACCTTAGGGATTATTAAAAGGATACGGCTGTCGAAATGATGGCTTATTGTTGGAGAAGATTACAGCCTGGCTTCGACTTCCTTGACCACGTGAGCGGCGGTAATGCCGAACTTCTCAAATACCGCTTCAACTGCGCCGGAGGCACCAAAGCTTTCCATGCCGATAATGGAGCCGTCTTCGCCAACGAAGCGTTCCCAGCCCAGCTTGGTCGCTGCTTCGACCGATACTCGAGCGCTGCCCCGACCGATTATCATGTCCCGATAATCTTTATCCTGCTTCCAGAACAGCTCCCAACAAGGGACCGAGATGACTGCTGTGGCAACCCCTTTCGTCTGGAGTATCTGCCTTGCTTCGATAGCCACAGAGACCTCGGATCCGGTTGCGAAAATAGTCGCACGGCGCGGGCCGCCCTCAGCATCCGCCATGATGTAAGCACCCTTTGAGCACATGTTTTCCTCGGTATACTCTTGGCGAAGTGTCGGCAGCGCCTGGCGTGAGTTAATGATGGCGGTGGGGTGGTCCCGATTTGCCACTGCCAGTTGCCAGCATTCGACTGCTTCAACCGGATCACAAGGACGCATGGTCCACATATTGGGAATGGCGCGTAAAGACGGAATACACTCGACCGGTTGATGGGTGGGACCGTTGGTGCCGATACCGATGGAATCATGGCTGAACACCCAGATCGCGGGTAATGACATCATCGCCGAAAGACGGATAGCATGACGCATGTAATCCGAAAAAACCAAAAAGGTGGCGCCGAAGGGCACGAGGCCACCATGTGAGAGCATGCCGTTGATCATCGACCCCATGACATGCTCACGAATACCATAATGGATATAGCGTCCCCGGGCATTGTCGGCGGTGTAGGGCTCCATGACCTGCTTGTGCTGAGTCGCCGCTTCGAGATCCGGCGCACCGCCGAGAAACTCGGGGATGGCCTGTGAGAGTGCGCTGGCAATCTGACCTGAGGTACGGATGCCAGCCTGTTCCAGCTGATCTTCGACTCGCGCCTTTTTGAATTCTAGCAAGGTCTTGTCCCAGCTGTCAGGAAGAGCTCGCTTCATCAATCTGTCAAATTCGGTCCGCTTGGCCGGAGTCATTTTTTCGAGGCGATTCTGCCAGGCTTGACGCGCTGCCGCTCCCTTCTCACCCGCTTTCCTCCATTCTGCGATGATGTTATCCGGTGTGGCGAATGGTTTATGCGGCCAACCAAGCCGTTCGCGGGCCTGGGCGGCATCCTCGGTACTGAGTTTGCCGCCATGGGCGGCGCGGTCATTTTGGATGCGAGGTACGCCGAAACCGATGAAGGTCTTGCAGCGCAGCATGGATGGGCGGGGATCCATTTTGGCCTCGGTGATGGCCGCTGAGATGGCCTCATGATCGTGGCCGTCACATTCAACCACATGCCAGCCGGCGCAGGCAAAACGGGCTGAGTAGTCCTCGGAAATCGCCAGGCCTGTAATACCGTCATCGGTCATGCCGTTGTCATCATAGAGCCAGATCAGTTTGCCAAGCTTAAGATGACCTGCCAGAGAGATTGCCTCATGGCCGACTCCTTCCATCAGACAGCCATCGCCGACCAGGGCATAGGTGTAATGATCGACAATATCATCACCGAACATCTCGTTCAGGATCCGTTCGGCTACGGCCATGCCCACAGTATTGGCAATACCTTGCCCGAGCGGGCCGGTTGTCACCTCAATACCATGATCAGGTTCGTATTCGGGGTGACCCGGCGTGTTCGAGTCAAGAACCCGGAAGCTCTTGATCTGCTCTATGGGGAAGGCTTCGTAACCAGTAAGGTGCAGCAACGAGTAGATCAGAGTCGAGCCATGTCCGTTAGACTGTACAAATCGATCACGGTCGGGCCAGCGTGGCGCCTTTGGATCGAATTTGAGATGATGGGTAAACAATGTCGTAGCAATATCGGCGGCACCAGTAGGTGTACCGGGATGTCCATCCTGGGAAAGAACAAGTGTATCAACGGCCAACATGCGAACCGCGTTAGCCATGTCCTTCATAGTCACATTCATTTTTTCTTCCTCTAGCTCCGACGGTTCCGACCCGTCAATCGCGAGCTCTGGTAAAGAAACGGATCCTGGAACAAGGCTGGAAGAAGAATTCTGGCTTGATGCATGGCCAAAATGGGCTCC
>JBPCUV010000332.1:0-2630 GCA_051010975.1 Desulfocapsaceae bacterium | reverse complement strand
GCAGCTCAGTCATCGAGGCATTACCAAACTCGAGAGATGAGTCTAAAAGTACGTCTTCATCCTGTCCAGGTGAGTACATCACCGGAACAATGAAACGATTGATCAGATTCCACTTACCTATACTGACTGGATAGACCGGCTTCCAAGTCAATCCGTAGCCGGTTTTATCCGATGGGCCAACTCCGAAATAAAAATTGTTCTCAAAGGGAAGGCTTATGATCGTGCCCAGCGGGTTCTGGGACTGTTTGGCGAGGTCCTCCTCGGCAATACCGATCTGGGAGTTGAGAAGCAGCAGCGAAAGAGCAACTGCAGGGGTGGAACTGATCTTAAATAATCGTTTCATGGGCTTATATCCTTTTGATTGCGACTAATTCCGCTTATACCAAGCGAGAGGTACATCAAGTCAAGCACTACATCTGGAACGCCTTCTGCTTGAACAGAAATGCTTCCACTGCAGCTTTAGACTCGGGCCTCAGATTCTCAATTCCATCATAGGGAATACCGCGGGCCGGTCCTTCATCGGGGTACTGCTGTTTTCTCATCATATGACGCTGGATGATACGGACGAACTCCTGCCCGCCCCAGGCACCAACTTCAGTCGCCACCGGCAACTCCTCCCGTGTATCACGGAAAAGATCATAGAAAGGGGCAGTAATAGGGTTCTCCCCTGGACCGGGAGTTTTAAGCTTGTACTGTTCCTTTACTATGGCTGCCAGTTTGTCTACCTGGTAGATGAAGACATGGTCGCGTCGGCCGTGGGTCTCTCCGACCAGCATAAGTGCGGATTGATCAACGCCGTCAATAATACGGTCGGTGGGGATTTTTTCCGTCGCACCGCCAAACCGGGCCAGACTGGTGAACAGATCCGCTATATGGACTATGTCCGTGACGATGGAATCAGCCTCGATCATGCCGGGCCAGCGTACGAACGCGTCGACGCGGACACCGCCCTCGGAGGCATCTCCCTTACCACCGCGATAAATCATGGCAGAAAAACCGCTGCCGGGTGAATACTTGGTGAAGTGGCCGTTGTCTCCCATGATGATGATCACCGTATCATCTGCAATACCCAGCGTCTCGACTTCCTCAAGCACTTCACCTATCCAGCCATCGAGTTGCTTCATGGATTCGACATAAGTGCCACCGTTGGGGGTGGTATACTGGTCTCGGGTGGTTCTTGGATTGTAGAGTGGGATTACCGGCCAGTACTGAAGGAAAAACGGCTTGTCCTGCTGAGAAAGCTGACGCAGGTGTTCCAGCGTCTGCTGCTGGAACCTGTCGTTCATCTCATCGTATTTTTTCTGCGTCCAACGCTCGCCGGGCTGCATATGCACTTCGCGTACAGTCTCTCCGCGTTTACCTTCAACCACGGTAACCATATGGGAAGCATCGGGGCGGAACCAGTTATCGATGGTGAATTTATCGTCGTAGTTGTTCTTGCCGATGCCAATTGTCACTTCCTCGTTGGCTGCATCGTCGTTGAAGATGGTCAATTGCCCCTGCTGATGGATAGGAAAAGCGGCAAAGTCAAAGCCCTGGTGGGTGGGCCAGGCTTCCATGATATCGCCCATGTGCCATTTCCCAATGTGGACGGTGTTATAGCCAACATCAGACAGCACCTCAGCCAGCGTGACTTCCTTGTCAGCCAGGCCGAAACCGGAGATGTCGACCGCCGTGTCTCCCATACCGTTGCGGAAGGGTTGACGGCCGGTCATGAAGGCTACCCGGGTAGGGGTGCAGGAGGGCTCGGTGTACATCCTGGCAAACCGCATCCCTTCATCGGAAAATTTGTTAATGGCCGGCGTCTTGTATCCGCGTATAGCGTTTAACTCCGGAATACCCAGGTCGCCAAAGCCGATATCGTCTATCAGGATATAGAGGATGTTGGGCGGCTTACCTTCGTTTTTCGCCTTGAATGCAGCGAGTTTGGCGTCGACTGCTTTGTCGTCTAGCGCCCATTGTTCAGCGTTCTGTTCCTCGAGGATATAATACTCTGAATCGTGGACGAGCTGCGCTGCGTGGGACGCATTGACCGTCGACAGGGTCAGAAACAACGTGCCGATCAGTGCACACGTCAAGCTCCTTGTAGTTAAGATCATCTCGATCCTCCTCAGCTTAATCTTTATGGATTTGGCACTCAATTACCATTTGAAATTGATTCCCCATAACGGGCCCTAAACAGTGCATCGCAGTTGAAATAGTCTTTGCTTCGCTTATCACCGTATTCGTAGTCCATACCAATTTCCCGGTAACCTGCAAGAAATGCAAAATACTTGAATGGCTGTTATTTGATCATGACCAATCTTCTGCTGCTTGAATTTTACTGGTCAGGCTAAATGAAATAACAGACGTTGCCATCGGGCTGAACAGGACGTTACATATTCTTACTTTATAGTCTCTCTTCTGTGTTAAAAAGAAATTATAGCTCTCATTTACTACCTGTTGTTACAAAATTTGGTTAGTCAAAAGCATTGCAGTCCAGGTATGCTTCATACCTCAACAGTATGCCACCATGTGGCACACAGATTAGAAGATTAATCACAGAAACAGCAAATGCAAAAAATCAACAAAATGTTGAATTTATCCTGTCACTTGCCAGCGACATGCCTAACTAGCTTGGAGAGTAAAAG
>JBPCUV010000331.1:0-3125 GCA_051010975.1 Desulfocapsaceae bacterium | reverse complement strand
GGCTGCACCCATTCCCATTGATCCAAGACCTATCACTGCAACCGAGTGCTCTTGTTCGTTCACATGTCACCTCTTATAAAGGTTTAAATCATTCCACTGGGACTACGGCCAGGAATCTCCAGACACTGCTGGAAATTGGCTTGTTACGTATTTCTTACCCACAATTGAGTGGAGAAGCGCTGTGGGGTGCCAGAATAGATTGGTCTCCAAAAACAAAAAATAGCTCAGATCATCTCTTTTACAACAAAAAGATGCGAGGAAACATTTTGTTATAGCTGAACAATTTCCGCTTCGCTCATTTCCTGAAAACATGGTGTCCGGCTTCTGGTCTCGCTTTAGAACCGATAACCGTAGCGGAGTCCCAGGGTGTCGAGCCCTTCATTGGGTTCAGCCAGATAACCGTTGGAAATGTGATCGAACATGATCGAAATGAGATGATGGCGCCCAAAAGCAAATCCAGTCTCTAGCGCCAGCCGAAAGAGCACCGGTGAGCCAAGCTGATTCATGCCTGCCAATTCTCCTTCGTCGGTTTCACCATCGTGAACGGCAAGTCCCAATGCCAGATCAACGAAGTAACCTTTAGGCCAACGGTATTCCCAGACGCCTCCTCCGTAAACTTTGGAAGTATCGCCGGTGGAATTGAGCGAAAAACCTAAATTTGGCCTCAGAATACCGCTGAAAAGGTCTATGGAGGGGGCAAACACAAGCTCGGCGTTGATATCGAATCCCCCTTCATTGCCGGATCCGCCCCAGCCACCAAGATCGTGATACAATGCCCCGAAACGGATCTCGTCGATTGGTGCCGCACGACAGATCGAAACCGAAAGCAGCATGGCGCACACCAAGAGAAGCCCAGGAAGGTTTCGTCCATTGGCAGACGGGCGGCTGGGTCTAAAGCGAGTGACTGGCAGAGTTCTCACCGTCGTTTTCTTTGAGATATCTGAGCAGCTGGCCGGCTGCGCTAGTTGGTGAAATCGACTGCTGGGCGATGGCAGCAGTTAGTTTTGGAAGGTTGGCCTGAATATCTGGATGAGTGAAGAACCATGATCTCAATCCTTCTTCGAGCAGGAAATACATCCAGTCCAAGGCCTGCTTTTTACGTTTTGAATCAAGTTCCCCCGCTGCCTGCAGGGCGGTCCGGTGCTGGTTGACGGTCTCCCATATTTCAGCCAGCCCGCTCTTTTTTAGTGCGCTGCAGGTAAGTACCTGGGGTGACCAATTGACGCTGCCCGGGGTCAGTATGTGCAAAGCTGCTTCATATTCCCTGCGGGCTCTTTCAGCCCGGGTCACATTGTCGCCGTCGGCCTTGTTGATGACGATGGTGTCGGCGACTTCGAGTATGCCTTTCTTGATACCCTGCAGTTCGTCTCCGGCACCGGCAATCATCAGGACCAGGAAGAAATCTACCATCGAGGCCACGGCGGTTTCTGATTGTCCAACCCCTACGGTTTCTATGATGATTACGTCGAATCCGGCAGCCTCACAGGCCAGCATAGTTTCACGGGTTTTTTTGGCCACACCGCCCAGAGTGCCGCCAGAAGGTGAGGGGCGGATGAAGGCATTATCGTTGACCGAGAGCTCAAGCATTCTGGTTTTGTCACCGAGTACCGAGCCACCGCTTCGGGCACTCGAGGGATCGATGGCAAGGACCGCCACCCGGTGGCCGAGATCGGTCAACAAGGTTCCAAAGCTCTCGATAAAAGTAGATTTTCCTGCTCCCGGTACACCAGTGATGCCAAGGCGTATAGCCTTACCGGTATGCGGCAGCAGTTTTTCGATGATGGTACCGGCCATCTCCTGATGAGCCGGTAGGGAGCTTTCGATCAGAGTAATGGTTCTCGACAGCATCAAGCGGTTGGCGTCGAGGACACCTTGAATGTAATAGTCGGGGTCTTTCTGCATGGAGGTTGTGAGCTATCCGATCAGCTTAACTGTTCTCCGTCTACAACGAGTAAACGGGAGCCGGCGGACCGGACTCCCGTTGATTGATGCTGGTGCCATATCGGCAGGCGGCCACTAGGCCGGCGCTTCAATGAGATCAAGCGTTCGGTTTGCCGAATCGATAACCGAGGTGCCCGGTCCGAATACTGCCTGGACCCCGCGATCATAGAGATAATCATAATCCTTTGGCGGAATGATGCCACCCGCCACTACTTTGATGTCCTCACCGCCCTGTTTCTTTAATTCCTCGACCAGGCCGGGAACCAGGGTTTTATGACCGGCGGTCAGGCTGGAAGCGCCGACCACGTGGACATCGTTTTCAATGGCCATCTTCGCCGCTTCCTGGGGAGTTTGGAAGAGCGGTCCGATGTCAACGTCGAAGCCGATATCGGCGTAGGCGCTGGCAATTACCTTGATACCCCGGTCATGGCCGTCCTGCCCCATCTTGGTGACCAGCATACGGGGGCGTCGACCGTGATTATTGAGGAAATTTTCGGTACGCTGGCGAAGGTTGCCAAGGCTCTCTGAGTCCGAAGAGAACTCCGAGGCATAGGCGCCGGATATGCACCTGGTGTTGGCGACGAAGCGCCCGAAGACCTTCTCCATTGCATCGGAGACCTCGCCGACGGTAGCTCTTGCCCGCATTGCCGGCAGTGCAGCCTCGAGCAGGTTGCCTCCCTCTTTGGCAATCCTGGTAATCTCGGCCAGCGCCGCTTCCACCTTTGCCTTGTCTCTGGTCTCCCTGATCTGGTCGATCCTGGCCACCTGGTCATCACGAACCGAAGCCGGAACTTCCCTGACCTCAAAATCGATTTTTTCGTCTTTGAGTTGATATTTATTGACGCCGACAATTACGTCGAGGCCCTGATCGATGCGTGCCTGTTTCCTTGCCGCCGATTCTTCAATACGCATTTTCGGCATCCCCGACTCGATGGCTTTGGCCATGCCGCCCAGCTCCTCGACCTCGTCAATGATCTTCATCGCCTGCTCTACAATCGAATTGGTCAGCGACTCGACATAATAGGAACCGCCCAGCGGATCGATCACGTGGCAGACTTCCGATTCTTCCTGAATGATGATCTGGGTATTACGGGCGATTCGGGCAGAAAAATCGGTGGGCAGTCCGATCGCTTCATCGAACGAGTTGGTGTGCAGCGACTGGGTGCCGCCGAGTACCGAGGTCA
>JBPCUV010000330.1:0-4053 GCA_051010975.1 Desulfocapsaceae bacterium | reverse complement strand
ACGGCTGGGGAAATGAGTTGCTACCGCAATACTCGGTCGGTTTTATCTACCTTCCCGGATTGATCGGTATCGCGGCTGTAAGTGTCCTGACCGCCCCGCTCGGAGTGAAACTGGCCCACAGTCTGCCGGTGGACAAGCTCAAGAAAATCTTCGCAGTCCTGCTCATCGTGGTGGGAACGCGCATGCTTTATACCATCTTCTAAAACGTGCTGGGAGCTGGACGTTCACGGACGCCCCCATCTTAAAAGGAAAAGCGGGCCTCCAGAAATTCCCGGAACCCGCTTCATCACAATAGAGGCCGGAACGGTGGTCTCAACCTGCTGACATGTTGGTGCGCGCCAGTCAGGCCACTTCTCCTGTCTCGAGTTCTTTTTGATAGGCTTCAGCCATCAGTTTCAACGGATGGACAGACTCACGCTGGGTCCCCTGGTGAATCTGCATTGAACAAGCTCCGCAACCGGTTACCAATTGCTCGACTGCGGAAGCGTTGATCTCTTCGAAGAGGCGCTGCCCGATCTTCATGGATAGATCATAATTCTGCGATTTCAATCCATAGGTGCCGCCCATACCGCAGCATTTATCAGTATATTTCTGAACCGTTACACCAGGTATCATCTCCATCAGCTCTAGCGGCTCGCTGGTCACTCCGATTGTCTTCAGATGACACGGCGCATGATAACCGACAGACTTGTCTATCCTGCCGAAATCGGTTTTTAACTCACCCTGGTGGTACAATTGAATCAAATACTGGTGTATATCAAAACAGTTCTCCGCCACCCTTCTTGCCTGATCCGAGTCGATGATGCGAGGGTATTCGAGTTTTACAGCCAGCGCGCAGCTCGGTTCACTGAACAGTATTGGAATGCTTTGGGAGGCATACTGATCGAGTACCCCGAGATTGTAGGTAATGTCGCCCAATATCCTGTCCTGGCCGCCGGAACTGATACGGGCAATACCGCAGCACTTGAGTTCAGGGAGAATGACCTTGATGTTGTTATGTTCGAGCACCTCAATAACTGCCAACCCTTCGCCCTCCGGGTCGTTATAATTGGCAAAACAGCCGAGAAAAAAGACTGCCTCGCGGACAGCATTCACCGGCGGCCGACCGGCCAGAATTTTTCTTAGGGTTTTATTGCGGAACTGGGGAAGATATCGGCTCGCTTCCATACCGATGGCCTTCTGCAGCCCCCACCGTATTGGGGCTAGCGAGGCAGCGTAGTTAGCGATCGGGGCCAGCATACTGCCCTGTTTGCACAAAGCGGCGGTATCGGTGAGTACCCGGCTGGAGAAATCTTCGCCTTTGCGGCGCACAACATCGGCTCGCCCGGTCACGGACAACCAAGGAACATCTACGCCGGATGGGCACTCCGTCAGGCAACGTTTACAGTTGATACAAGTATCAATAATCTTCTTGAACTCCGGATCTTCGAGGATCCCCGGGTCCAGTTTTCCGGACATGAGCTCGCGCAGAATGGTCACCTTGCCGCGCCCCTTGGTCCATTCCTCCAGGTGGCTGGAGGCAATCGGACAATAAGAACGGCACTTGGCGCAGCCGGAACAATTCTCTATCTGATCTCGTAAGGACTGTGCATCGAAAGAACTGCCGGTTTGAGTCAAAGCAAAGTCAGGGCCATATTTCAAGTCTTCACCGAGCAGATTATCATTTTCTGATATAATCACACCCGGGTTCATGATGCCATCGGGATCAAATAGTGCTTTGATTTGCCGCATCGAATGATAAAGATTGGGGTATTGGCGAACCACATACTGGGTGCGCAGCCGACCGTCAGCATGCTCACCGCTTACCGTTCCATTCAGACTGAGAACCAGATCACAAACCGCATCCGCCAGATCCAGCATGGTCTTAACGTCTTCGGGTTGCCTCAGGTCGAGAATTGCCATATTGTGCAGATTCCCGTCACCGGCATGCCCGTAGATTGCCGCCTTGACATTGAATTTATCGAACAGTGCGCGCAGGCCGCTGATATATTCCGGCAAGCGGCTTACATGGACGGCGGCATCTTCGATAAAGGCGATCGGTCTGCGAGGCCCCTTCATGCGGTTCAGGATAGGCCCGGATATGGAACGAACCTTTGTAAAGGTGGCCATATCCTGCTTGTTCCTGGCCTGCACCACACTCACTGCCAGATCCTTGTCCTCCAGCAACCGCCTGCGTACGGAATCGAATTTCTCCTGCAATTGTTCTTCACTGTCTTCCTGAAACTCTATGAACAGTGAAGCCTCGGTATTTTCCGGAAAATACTCAGCCAATTCAGGCTTCTGCTCCCGGGCCAGATCAAGAATGTGCTTCTCCATGATCTCGATCATGGACGGTCCTTCGGCAAGGATCTCCTGGGTGGCCTCACCGACCTTGCCAAGATCGTCAAAATAGACAAACCCGCTCAACGCCATCTCAGGCAGCGGGGTCAGTTGGAGGGTCGCCTCGGAAACAAGGGCCAGGGTCCCTTCCGAACCGACCAGCAAGGGAGTAATATCTATGTTGTTGTCCGTTGCCAGATCCCAGATATGGTAGCCGCAGGAATTCTTGGTCGTAAACGGGCGCTCCTCTTCAAGGTAGGCGCTGTAGCTTTCAATGATTGCGGGAACGAGACTATAGAGGCGTTCCTCAAGTGTCTGAAAATCTCCAGAATCGTTGTCAGTTAGGATCGGTTTTAGAGCGGTCGTGACAACTTCTCCGCTGGTCAGTACGAGTTCCAAACTCTTCACATGCGCCCTGGTGGTTCCATATTTGACCGCATGCGGGCCGCTGGAGTTGTTGGCAATCATGCCTCCCAGGGTGGCTGAATCCTGGGTGGACGGATCAATCGGAAAATAGAGATTGTGGGGCTTGAGAAATTTGTTCAACTCAGAAAGCACTATGCCGGGCTGTACCCTGACCCACCGTTCCTCTGCATTGAACTCGATTACCTGGTTAAGGTATTTACTGAAATCGATCAGGATACCTGTGCCTAGTTCGTTGCCGGTCCGGCTGGTTCCTCCGCCGCGTGCGGTAATCGGTATACCATGTAGCCCGGCAAATTTTATTGTTGCAACCAGGTCATCCGTTGTTTGTGGCTGGACAATCGCCCGCGGCTTAATCCGATACAATGAAGCACCGCTGCTGTAGAGAGAACGGCTCAGATCACTGTCGAGAACCTCCCCTTTAATCTCACTTCTCAGCGTTTCAAGTAGTGCGTCTTTGCCCTGCATAGCTTTCCTCGTTCATGCTTCACTGCACCCTGTGAGACAATGTCTCAAAAGAGTTTTACACTTAATTTGATCTTCCTGCCCGGGACCGTTTATGTTGATTGGGCCTCGAGCAAAAAAAGGTTTGCCGACACGGTGATGCCCACCGTGACAGCAAACCTGAATCTTCCTCACTTGGGATCCTGCACCTTCTGAAGGGCGGTTTAAAATACCCTACTAAGTAGTTTCAGACAAGTACTGCATCGCCGCCTGGACGCCGCCCTTCGCATGCTCGATCCCGCCAAGCTCCAGCCCCATCTCCACGCCTGCCAGGGTGCCGATCAGGCTCAGCCCGTTCAGGTCGCCTAGGTGTCCGATCCGGAATACCTTGTCGGCGACCTTGCCCAGGCCGTTGCCGAGCGACATATCGAAGTTTTCGAGAATTACCTTGCGCAGGGCGTCAGCACCTTTTCCTTCCGGCATCATCACGGCGGTCAGCACGCTGCTGTACTCCAACGGTTCCTCACAGAGTACTTCAAGCCCCCAGGTCCTGACAGCCCGCCTCGTTGCTTCACCAAAGCGGGTATGCCGGGCAAATACATTTTCAAGTCCTTCTTCCTCGAGCATGCGGATTGATTCACGCAGGCCAAAGAGCAGGTTGGTGCAGGGGGTTGATGGGTAGAAATAGTTCTCGTTGGCCTTGAGCATATCATTCCAATCCCAAAAATGCCTGGTAAAGGTGTTGCTTTGCGCCGCTTCGAGCGCCTTTTCGCTGATGGCATTAAGGCCCAGGCCAGGTGGAAGCATCAAGCCTTTCTGTGAGCAACCGACCGTCACGTCAACCTTCCACTCCTCATGGCAATAGTC
>JBPCUV010000329.1:0-5732 GCA_051010975.1 Desulfocapsaceae bacterium | reverse complement strand
GGGCTGAAGGCCTGAAGAGCCGCATATTGAGACATGGACGCGCAACTGAGAAAAACATTCTGGGCCAGCGTATCCAGACTCTTGACATAAGCCTCCGGGGCCACCACCCAGCCCAGCCGCCAACCGGTCATGCCAAAATACTTTGAAAAACTGTTGATAACAAAAACATCATCCGCCAGTTCCAGCGCCGAATAACCACTCTTCCCATATACGAGGCCCTGATAAATCTCATCGACGATGAGCTGCCCGCCTCGCGCTTTGACGGTCTTGTGGATGCGCATCATCTCATCGCGCTCCACCAGGGTTCCAGTCGGATTCGAGGGCGTGGCCACCATCACTGCCCTGGTGTTGTCGCTCCAGCTATCAGCAATCTGGCTGCTGCTGAGTTGATAATTACTCTCAGGGCCAACCGGCAGCCCCACGGGAACTCCGGAGACCAACTCGACGAAATTTTTGTTGCAGGGGTAGCCGGGATCGGTCATCAGCACCTGCTGCCCGGGGTCGATCAGCACACTCATGACCAGTTGCAGAGCTCCCGACGAACCGGGAGTGACAATAATCCGAGCTGGATCGATATCGAGGGAAAACAGGCGGGCGTAATGCTCGCTGATCGCCTGCCGCAATTCAGGAATTCCGGTGGCCGCAGTGTAGCCGGTATGGCCGGCGTTAAGAGCATTTTTCCCGGCTTCTATCACCGGATCAGGGGTGACGAAATCAGGTTCCCCAACTTCCATATGGATTACCGAACATCCCTGCGCTTCCAGCTGCTTAGCCCGGGCCAGCAGATCCATTACATAGAAAGGAACGATCCGTTCCATTCTGGTGGCGATTCTGTGTGTGCTCACGCAACAATGCTCCTCTTATATTCTTGGCTCAATCTGTCCAATGTGATTCGTCGAGTTCCCGATAGAGCGCCAGGATGCCCGAGCGGGTCAGTTTTTTTATCCCCAGCGGCCTGAGGAGGTCAATCATAGCATTGATTTTTCCCTCGTTGCCGGTTACCTCCACGATGTAGGAATCGCTACCGGCATTTACCACTTTGCCATTGAATATCTCCACCACCTGAAGCAGTTCCGCACGGTTATCAGAGGTGACAGCGACGCTGATCAGAGCCATCTCACGTCTTACTGCCTTCTTCTCGATGGTCATGTCTCTGAGCTTGATCACATCGATGAGTCTTTCCAGCTGTTTCTGGATTTCGATATATTGATCCGGTGTTGCCTTCGTTTTAATTGTAATCCTGGAGATCTCAGGGTCGTGGGTCGGGGCCCCGCAGATGCTCTCCATATTGTAACCTCTGCCTGAAAACAACCCTGTTACCCGAGAGGTAACCCCGGGTTTATTGGCCACCAGCATTGTCAGCACATAAAATTGCTCTTCCATCTATCTCTCCCCTTATACTCTTAGGCAATCTCCGTTTGCAGAAGATTTCCGCTCGGCCTGTGCCGATCCGGAGTTGCCCACGGAACAAACCATTTGATCCTCAGCAATCTACCCATAAATGAGTGGTTATGACAATAGAATTTCTGCTGATTTATTACACAGAAACAAGAGAAATCGAGGGCTCCACCACCCTCTGGTACGGGCAATGACAAATTGAGGAAATTTGAAAAGAAAATTCTTTTGGTAGGGATTAACTGGAAGAGGTTTTTTTACCGTTTCCTACGGCGCCGTTCTGTCGTCTGGCAACGTCCTGCTCCTTCGCCTTCTTTTCCGCCTCGATATCACCGGCCACCCTCAAAGTTCTCGGCACGGCTATGTCAACACTGGCGGTGCAGGGTTCACAGACTTCCTTCGGGCAATCGGTGATCTCCCAGCAAGGTGCGTAACGCAGCAGTTTTTTGATGCCGGGAATGGATATTCCCTCATCGTGAATCATTTTCCGGATACAGCCGATCCAGGTTATGTCGTTGGGTGAAAAAAAACGTCGATTACCTTTACGGGCAGGCTTTATCAAGCCTTCATCCTCGTAAATTCTCAGAGTCCGGGGATGTACACCCAGGATCTGTGCGGCGACACCTATTGAATAAACCGGAGTGTCCGGAGTGATAGGCTGTACTTCCACGTTTTTGTTAGATGTCATGATCGCACCGTCTGAGTCGTTCCTGAATGTGTTCAGGATCCTGTGCCTCTCCGGATGAGCGGCGAGGCACAGTTCCGTCCAGCCCTCGGTTTCAATGATCCTCGGTCAGATGCCCCCGGAAGAGACGCTCACCGGCAAGGAACAGGAATCCGCAGAAAGCAAAGCCACCAAGAGTTACCAGCCACTCGTGAAGCGTGGGTGAATAGGTAAACAGGTGCGGATAATCGACCAATCCCAGTCCATGATAATGGGGTACGAGCTGTCCGACTATTACGAGATCGTAACGCATAAAGAAAATACCTATCATACCCGCCACGGAGGCGATGAATAAAACCCGCATGTTGTTGCCCCGCACCGCCAGGATCAGCACGAAGGGAATGATCATGCCAAGCGCCACTTCACCGACCCAGAAATTTATTGCATATGGCCCCGACAAAAGCGCCTGCATGGCCTCGTATTTCCCTGGAGGATTTCCGGTTACACCGGCGATCATCTTCCAACTGGTGAAGAAAAGAATGATGGCCATCATCAAGGCGCCCATTTTTGCGACACTGCCAAGCGATTTCTTCATGTCATCGCTCATTTCCCAGCCGTTGGCCCGGTAAGCCAGATAGGTAAAGAAAATGATTGCCACACATCCGGACATGGCTGCTGAGGTAATGAAATAAATCGGCATATACGGTCCATGCCAGAATTCGCGGGCATTGAGCAGACCAAAAACGGCCCCCAGATTCGAATGGGCCACGACACCGGTCAGCAGTCCGGCCAGACCGAACATGGTCGCCGTTTTATGCAGATCTTTCTGGAGCATGACAAACTCGATCATCATGAAGAACAGATAGGCGCCGTAAAGCGTTCCCATCCACCATATATTGGAAGTGGGATTGGCACCGATAACGTTGCCTACCGGCATGCGCCAGGAATTCTCAATTTCAAAGGCAATAACAAGAAATCCAGCAACGATGGTTGCTATCGATAAAAAGACTGCCCGTTTGGCTATGGGATTGAAATCTTTAAAACCGAACACATGGCCAACGGACGATACAATACAGAGACCAGTGGAAGTGACCACGAAAAAGACGTAGGCGGCAATTAATACTCCCCAGGGCACATCCCTGGTCACTCCGAAGGTGTGCTCATGGCCGGCAATAATAGAATGCACGCCGAAAGCGACACCAATCAGCGTTAAAAGTCCACAGAGCATCACTGCTGCAGTATATTTCCACGAAGCAGTTGACTCCAGTCCCCCTTCCTGGGGAAGAACCCCCGCTAAAAGATTGTTCATCACCTGTTCCTCTCTCTACGTTTTTAGTTATTGGTTCTTTTTAAAAAAAGGTACTGTGGTCCGCACTGTTTTCAGTAGTCTTCAACCGCGGTTTGATCTTAAGATCATACAATGTGTGAAGAGCCGCACATCCTATCCAGCAAACCAGAAATATTATGCCATCCATTGTTCTGCTCCCTGCTTATGGGATTAAATGACCGCTGCCGGAAGGCAGCCTTTTTCGGAACCCGAGCAGTATGACAGCTCACCAACTCCGAATTAATGGCGATAATATAATTGCAAACCAGCGTTGTCAAGTTATTTACTCATATATTTTTTGATGTTAGTTGACACAATGTCGTACTAATCGCACAAATATCTATAGTTTTCAGATATTTAAAAAAATTTAAAAATTGGTTATTCTGCGAAATATTAGGAGCACAATTATCCCACTTTGATTATTTCAGTGAATCGGGCGCACTATACGCCCAAAAATATGTGCGACCTGCGCCGAAGATAAAAAAAACCTCCGGCCGATTAATCGACCGGAGGTTGAATAAAACGTCGAGGAGTGTTTATCAGACTGCGACGACCTTCTTTTTCCTTCTGGGTCGTGAGAGGGGGGTGAGTTTCTTGATTTTACTGGGCACCAAGGTGTTGGAGAAAAAGGCGCTGCAGCGTTGCCGTTTTTCAAACGGACAGTCCGTGATATTCCAACAAGGTGTATAGGATAACAGTTTCTTCACCGCATTGACGCTGATACCGTGCTCGTGAATCATTTCCCGAAGGCACTCGATCCACTTGATATCACGCATCGAATAATAGCGCCATTTTCCTTTACGCGACGGTTGAACCAAACCACTGTCTTCATAATTTCTCAGAGTCCTTTGATGGACACCCAAGATTTTGGCTGCCATTCCAATAGTGAAAATTGCTTCATCTTGAGAGATCATCATTTCCTCCCTTATTGATTTGCCTGGATGGAGCCCTCTTTCAGTCTTCATGGTGATGTCTGAAACGATCTCCGAGAAAATACTCACCGATCAGAAAACAAACACCGAGTACACCTATCCCGCTCATTACTATGGCCAGCTCTGGACCTGTCGGCACATAGTGGTTGTAGGCCGGCATTCCCTCAAAACCGGCATATTGCGGTACCAGCTGTCCTGCAACGACGAGGTTCAGGCGTGAGAAGAATTGACCGACGAGAACCATAAGAGCCGCCAGCGACAGCGCCTCGATAGATTGCAGCCTGGTCAGCAGGAGCAGCACAAAAGGCAGCGCCAGACCGATTCCAAGTTCAAATACCCAGAACGAGGTGGAGAGCGGCCCCTGGGTCAGCAGTCTGGCTGCGTCGCCCACTGCCTCGGAGCCAACAAAGGCATTCAAAAATTTCCAGCCAGTGGCGAGGCCAATCATAAATATGAGCAAGAGCATGACTTTACCTGCGGTTTGCAGGGCAGCAAAACTCTCACCGGTGACTTTCTTGCCCCTCAACGCAAAGGAACCGTGCGTAAATATGACGATGGCCGCCGCACCCGATAAGAACGCCGAAGCCAGGAAGAAGATCGGCAGTTGCGAGCCATACCAGAATGGCCGTGCATTCAGAGAAGCAAATACCGAACCGAGGTTGGAGTTGGCGAACAACTCGGTAACTGCAGCACAGACGCCCAGAATCACAGCCAATTTGAAACGCCTGGTTACAATCAGATAGAGTTCCACCATCATTATACCGACCGCCATTCCATAAAGTGTACCCATCCACCAGATGTTGGAAGTGGGGTTGGGGTGCAGGATAACACCCAGCGGCATACGCCAGACATTTTCAAGCTCTAACCCGATTACTAAAAAAGCCCCGAAAATTGCTGCTATGGAAAGCCAGACCATGCGATTGGCGAGTGGCGCTAAGTTGTTGCCGCCAAACAGATGACTCAAGGCGGCCAGCCCGCACAGGCCGGTAGATATGATCGCCAGGTAAGCGTAAGTGGAAATCGCTATGCCCCAGGGAACGGTCCGAGTTACACCCAGGGCTTGATGGTGGCCCACAAAAAGTGCGTAAATGCCGGCTGAGATGCCTATCGCGACGAGGGCCAGCATGGCCCACAATAATAGATTGAATTGGGGCTTTCTGAATTCTCTTTGTTCGATTACTGCGGTCTGTGACTGAAAAGACATGATTCCTCCTGATTTACTCATTATTTCTACCTTTAATTTCTCACGGCAGGATCCGGCTCAGCGGTCCCCTGCTCATTGATTTTTCCAAAGAAAATGTAGCCAAGTACGATCGGGGCTGAAAAAGGTCCGAGAACCATAAATAGAAGAAGGCAGAGCGAACCCCAGAAACATTCGCTTGCTTTCTCGAGCCATGCCTTGGAAAATGCAGGG
>JBPCUV010000328.1:0-3144 GCA_051010975.1 Desulfocapsaceae bacterium | reverse complement strand
AGGCACCGCTGGTCATGGACCGCAAGTTCGATCCGGGGTTCCGCATCGAACTCCATATCAAGGACCTGGCCAATGTTCTGGAAACCGCCCACGAGATCGGCGTCCCCCTGCCGCTCACCGCCGGAGTCATGGAAATCATGCAGGCCCTGAAAGTTGATGGTAAGCAGGGAAACGATCACGGTGGTCTTGTCCAGTATTACGAAAAAGCTGCCCAGGTGGAAGTTAAGAGATAATCAATTAGTTTCCAAGCTGTTCTAAAACCCCTGCGGAACCAGGTTCCGGCAGGGGTTTTTTTCGTTGACAGGAATGTGTTATCTTGCCAGAGATGAATCCTTCGGAGACCAGCTTGCTGCAACGCGGCTCCAGACAATAGTTCCTTATAGTTCTCAATGCTTGCTGAGGGTGGAGAGTGTGAAAAATATAGATGTGAAAACCAGGATGCTCGTGAGCCTTCTGCTGGTGCTGATTCTACCGGTGTCTGTGGCGGCCCGGAGCGGTTTCGAACAATGGCTCGATGATTTTCAGCCTGTTGCCGGTCAGCAGGGAGTTCGACAGACTACCTGGGAAAAGGCCTTTACAGGAATAGCGGAGTATGACGCCAAGGTGCTCGAAAAAGCGAACTATCAACCAGAATTTAAAACCAAGATCTGGGACTATGTCGACGGCAGGGTCAACCCTATTTCCATAGCCAGGGGGCAGCAGATGGATCGTGTTCATGATACGACCCTGAGTGCTGTGGCGGAGATGTATGGGGTAAAACGCCAGGTTCTGCTGGCGATCTGGTCCATGGAGTCCAACTATGGAGCAGTTTTGCAGCAGCCGGAGCGTCTTCATTATGTCCCGCGAGCTTTGGCGACACTGGCCTATGCCGATCCGAAAAGAAAAAAATTTGGCCGTACCCAGTTGATAGCGGCGCTGAAGATACTTCAGGCAGGTGATGTAAGCGTGGATCAGTTCAGTGGGTCGTGGGCAGGGGCCATGGGCCATACCCAGTTCATTCCCACCAGCTACCTTGCCTATGGGGTTGATATGGACGGCAACGGCAGGCGTGATATCTGGAATTCCATTCCGGACGCCCTGGCAACTGCCGCCAACCTGCTGCACAAAAATGGCTGGCGCAGTGGCAAATCATGGGGGTATGAGGTCAGCCTGCCTCCGGGCAGCAAAAACTGGGAAGGACAGACAAAGCTTCTTTCGGAGTGGCAGAAACTGGGATTTAAACGACCTGGAGGCAGAGTCTATCCGCGGCCTGACGAGAAAGCGGTGTTGAAATTACTGGCCGGAGATAAAGGACCGGGTTTTCTGATGATGAGAAATTTCTTTGTCCTGAAGCGCTACAATAACGCCGATGCCTACGCTCTGGCAGTTGGACTGCTGGCTGACCGATTGGCCGGTTATCAGGGCATGGTGCAAGAGTGGCCCCGACCGGCAGATTCACTCAAAGCCGAGGAGAAGGTAGAGCTTCAACGATTGCTGAAGAAACAAGGTTACTACGATGGCGAGATTGACGGCAACCTGGGGAAGGGCAGCAGAGCTGCAATTGCAGAATTTCAAACGAAAGCGGGTGTGAACCCTGACGGGATCCCATCCAAATCTATACTGCGGTTGCTTCGTAAATGAGATGGCAGTGGTAGCCGTCTAGAGGATGCTCAGCATGGTCAGGAAATGGAAGAAACTGCCGGCAATGACAAACAGGTGCCAGATGCCATGCGAGTGGCGAATTTTGTCCTTGGAGACATAAAAGTATATACCGACAGTGTAAAAAACACCGCCAATCACAAGCGTTACCAGCCCGGGTCCAGGCAACGATTTCCACAGCGGTTGGATGGCAAACACTACCAGCCAGCCCATGGTGGCATAGATACCCAGGGTTATGGGCTTTTTGTGAGTGGTGAGCAGAAACTCAAGAATCAGCCCCAACAGTGCGAGCCCCCATATCACACCAAACAGCGACCAGCCCCATCCGCCACGCAGGGTAATAAGGGTAAGCGGGGTATAGGTTCCCGCAATCATTAGATAAATCGAGAGGTGGTCGAGTTTTTGGAAAACTGCTTTGGTGCGCCCCTGAACTGAGTGATATAAGGTTGAGTTCAGGTAGACCAGCAGCAGAGTGGTTCCGTAAATGCTGAAACTGACTATCTTCCAGGGATCTCCCTGCAGGGACGACATGACAACCAGCAATACCAGTCCTGTCAGGGCGAAGATTGCCCCGACAAGGTGGCTTATGCTGTTGAACCTCTCACCCTCGTGCATGGTGAAAGGGCTCGTAATCTTGCTTTGTCATTCGCTGAGTGTATCCGAATTTCAGTTGAGATATGGTCTCTTGAATGAGACGGAGGAATGGGGGGATCATGTGTTCCAGTCGAGGCCACTCTACCACACTGTGGTTGTGTGTCAAGCTGGTGAAAGTATATTCTGAACAAACTATAGGCAGAATTAGGCAGCACCTCAAGGAACTGGACTAAAAGGGAGGAGGCAATCTTTGAGCAGACTCTTAAATCGAATAAAGGATGGGGGAACACAGCGTAAGGGGGAAAAATGTATGCGGTAATTTTTCGAGCGGCAACCCGTTCGCAGGACGAAGAATACGTTAGAACCGTCAAACATATGAGAGAGCTTGCCATAAGCAGGTATGGGTGTCTTGATTTTGTTGCTGTCACTGAAGAAAATCAGGAAATCGCGATCTCTTACTGGCGGGATGAAGAATCAATACACCGGTGGAAACAGGATGCAGCGCATCGCATCGCTCAGGAACTGGGTAAATCAAAGTGGTATGAATCCTACAGCGTCGAGGTAGTGGAGATAAAAAGACACTACCGCTACCCTGAAAAGTAACTATCATCAGCTTTGCCGAAAATCCCCGGAAGAAGCTCGCAAATACCTATGGATTGTTCTGATGTTTAGAAGGGTGAATAAAAATCGATAATTATTTCTTGACAGCCACAATGTGGTATAGGATAATACTCCATAGAGCGTCAGATACGTCCAACTCCACGATCTCTTACAGACACCACAGAGGCGTTACTGTACCAATAGCAATCCCAGACACTTCGTCTTGTCCGTAACCTGTGCGGGTTGAGTTCTGTCGGTAGAGAGAAAGCGCATTTCCAAAATCCTCAGCCAACTACTCTCATGTTGACTGAC
>JBPCUV010000327.1:0-4047 GCA_051010975.1 Desulfocapsaceae bacterium | reverse complement strand
TTGTTATTGCAACAAAAGTCCATATCTCCAAAGAAGCCAGGATGAGGAAGTCTGTGAGTAAAAGCCTTGCTTCGCTGGGGGTAAAAAAAGTCGATCTCATGCAGCTTCATGGGCTGTCTTCAAAAGAGCAGGTTGTCAGAAAAGACATCCAGCAGACCATGCGGAAAATGAAGCAGGAAGGGATGTTCAAATATAGTGCAGTAACCACCCACAGCAATCAGATCGAGGTGCTCGAAGCGGTTGCAGAAGATGGTTTCTACGATGCCGTTCTCGTGGCGGTCAATTTCAGATCCCCCGCCGATCTTTTTGAAGCCATAAAGCAAGCCTCTGATGCAGGTGTTGGCATCATCGCCATGAAAACTCAAAACGGCGGGTTCGATGATGACGTCTGGCCCGACCTCACTCCCCATCAGGCTGCCTTGCGGTATGTGCTTGAACAGCCCGGCATCCATCTGGCGGTTCCCGGGATGCTGAGCAGGAACATGGTAAATGAAAACCTCGGGGCCGTCGCCCGGAACAAGGATTTGTCAGATATTTTACATCTTGAAAACTACCAGAAGGATTTGCTGGGCAAGGCATGCTCGTTCTGTTCGGGCTGTATCGACCAGTGCCGTTTTGGAATTGGTGGTATGGATGTCGCCCGAATCCGGATGTACTTTGAAGGTTACCGTGACCGCGGTCTGGCGGTGAGCAAGGGAAGAGAGGTAATAGCCAATCTCAGACTCTGTAACGATTGTGAAGGATGCAGCGTCGATTGCAGTCAAGCTATCAACATTAAAGAATCCGCTCAACGGGTCCTTCGCTATTTGAGCTGAGAAAAGGTGGTACCATTGGATTGTCTGACCACCGCGGCTTAAAACAATCAGCAGGCAGCCCTTTCGGTGCCTTAGCCCGGGCAGTACCCCCTCTTAATAAATGGTTGTCTTTTCATCCCGCACATTTAACTGGTTCTCTACGGAATTAATACCTGGGATGTTTAGTATTACTTTTTCACATTCATTTTTCATTGCGGCTGAACTGACCAATCCTGACAACAAGGCGATTCCTTTATTTAGCTCCAAGTCCACCCATTCCACTTTATCTGTTACTTCCAGTAGCGCCGCCTTGGCTCTATGATTCAAAGAAAGATCGTATAGTGCTTCAGACATTTGGGGACTTTCTTTGATCTTATCAGCACCGACCGCACAGGTGATCATTTCGACGCTCTCTTTCAGTGTCATCGCCCGGGTATTTATGACCAGATCATAAAGACCGTTATCGTTTAAATTAGCCTCAAAGTAGTTACTTAAGTATCCGGATGAATCTCGATCGGTTTGTCGAACAATTCGATGTGCGTCTTTCTCATCATATCCTCTTTGCTCCATTAATCGACTGACTCTGGTTTTGAAAGGCGCAATAACTCTAACACTCAAGACCCCGGGGATATCTTGCAAGATCACCTGCGCACCCCGACCCACAATCACGACATTTTTCCGGGCTGCAAGTTCATTCACCGCAGCTCGAATGAAGTGTGAAAATATCTCCGTCTGCATGGATAGGGTTTGCCACACCGACGGCTTCTTCTCATCTAATTTATCAATATCAGATATTGAGAAGCCACACTTTGAGAGGATCTCACTTATTTGAACCTTTTCGATGTATTGATATCCCAGCGTGTCTGCCGTTGCCTTTGCTATTTCGTCGCCTAAACTCCCTATCTGCCTGGAAATCGTAATAATAGCCATTTTTCACCCTCCCCTTTAAGCCCAACAGATTGTTTTGTGTCTATTACCTCGATGAGGCTACTTAATTATAGCAAACTTTGGGTCACTGGTTGTCAGTAGGATGTATCTGCCCCCTCAAAAAGAATAATCACTGGTCCGATATTCACTAGATCTAACAATGAAGTGGGGTGGATTGCTGGGCACAATTACAGGGATGCCGCCCCCTTCTTCTGGAGGCATCGAGGCTCAATGCCTTGAGTGAATGCCAAACATATTCCCTTCGGTGTCCAGGGCAATGGCGATATTACCGTAGATGCCGATAGCCATTTTCTCCTGATGCAGGGTCCCTCCGTTCTCAACCACCCGGGATGCCTCGATGGCGCAATCCTGGCTGCTGAAATAGATCAGCACTCCCATGCCGTCTGAGCTCAACCCTTCTTTTTTCACCAGTGCACCGGCAGCCCCGCCGCCATCTTCGAACATGGGAAAACACCACATCTCGATACCCGGGAACGGCGCCTGAAGCTCTTCAAGCGTGACCTCAAAGACCGCCTCGTAAAACTTTTTGGCCCGCTCCATGTCCTTCACGTAGATTTCAAACCAGCCGACTGCATTCCTATTCATGACTACTGCCTCCCTGAATTACTGAAGCATTTAATTTATATAGATAAATCGATTGTCCTGCAGCAGAAACAATGTTGAAAAATGAGATTTCAAGTACCCCCGACATTGAACATCTGCTGCAACAACGATAATCATCCTTGTGCCCCCTGGTGATGCCATTTGATTACCTTGGCTCAGAGGCGAGAATTCCCTGCCTATATACCTCTCACTCCAGTTGGTGGGCCCCGTCCACCATTGCTGTTTAAATTTTTTTCGTTTTAGAGAATTTCTTAATTTTCCTTCTTGTGGCAATATGGCAGTGGCAGGAATAATAGCCTCCAACCCAAATTGGTTATCCGCTGAAAATGAATAAATTATCCGAAATAAAGATCTATACGCCCCCAAAATGTGGATGTGCATGGGTATAAAACCGATGTCAGAAAAAACAAATACAATCCCATTTCCCACGCCTCGATTCGACAA
Organism: Desulfocapsaceae bacterium; assembly: GCA_051010975.1. Classification (GTDB taxonomy): domain Bacteria; phylum Desulfobacterota; class Desulfobulbia; order Desulfobulbales; family Desulfocapsaceae; genus JABDQA01. Next base: position 1,258 of record JBPCUV010000327.1, on the reverse strand, counting down.
CTATTTTGCAATTGAGAAGGCATTGCCTAATCGTCGCCTGGGAAGGAATTTTTCGAGCCCAGCGCTCTGGTCCTGCCAGGCGGGGCAGTCGTAAGAAAGGAACACCTGTGGAATCCTTCTACTCACTGGCTGCGGATGCGATTCTGGTCGTTCATTTCGCCTTTATCGTCTTTGTCCTGGGGGGACAGACCTGCATAATTGTCGGTTATTTCCGGGACTGGCGCTGGGTGCGCAACCTGAGCTTCCGGGTCTGCCATCTTTTAGCCATAGGATTTGTTGTTGCTCAGGCCTGGGCCAGTAAGTTCTGTCCCTTGACCATATGGGAAAGCAAACTTCGGGTTGCCGCGGGACAGCAGGCCTATGAGGGCACGTTCGTCAAGCACTGGATAGGCAAGCTCATCTACTATGACGCACCTCTCTGGATATTCGCGGTCGTCTATACATTATTCGGGGCCCTGGTCATCTTCTCCTGGTTCTGGGTCAGGCCCGGAAAAACCTGACTGTTAAGCAGGCTCAAGATAAGCGATGAGAAGAAGTATTTCACAGATCATCATTATACAAATCTACTACCTGAAATTATCATGAACATTCCAACCTATACTGATGTAGTTAAAGCACATACCCGGGTAAGGCGATTTGCCCACCATACGCCGATTCTCTCATCTGAAAGCATCAACAGGATTGCCGGTGCAGAGATACGATTTAAATGCGAAAATTTTCAAAAAGTGGGTGCCTTTAAATTTCGGGGAGCGATAAACGCGGTAATGTCATTGACTGACAAAACAGCAACAAGGGGTGTTGCGACTCATTCCTCTGGAAATCATGCTGCAGCTCTGGCGTTGGCAGCCCAAAAGAGGGGAATAGACGCCTATGTGGTAATGCCGGAAAATGCACCCGACATAAAAAAAAGAGCAGTGGCAGGCTACGGCGCAACTGTCTATTTCTGCAGACCGACGCTGGAGGACCGGGAGTCAGCTCTGGCGGAAGTTATATCTGAGACAGGGGCAACCGAAATACATCCCTATGATAACTCCGACGTCATTGCCGGCCAGGGAACAGCTGCAAAAGAGCTGCTGGAAGATGAACTTGACTTCAACTTTCTTCTCGCACCAGTTGGAGGCGGGGGCCTGTTGTCCGGTTCAGCTCTTTCCGTCAGTCACCTTTCATCAGGGACAAAACTTATTGGCTGCGAACCGGAGGGAGCAGATGATGCCTACCGTTCATTTGAAAAAGGTGAAATTGTTCCATCGATAAACCC
>JBPCUV010000326.1:0-2971 GCA_051010975.1 Desulfocapsaceae bacterium | reverse complement strand
GAAATTCTTCGGCCAGCGCTACCTGTCGCGAACCATTTTTACCGCGGTATTGTCCGAAGCGGAGGAGGGGATACCTTTTTCGGCAGTAACCAGGTTGTACCAGGTCTTCGATATTGACTCGGCCATTGCTTACGACGTGGGCGGCTATTTTAATACTGAGCCGGAGATGGAACTCACCGATTTTCAGATCAAACTGCGCTATCGGCAGCGGTTTTTCAGAGACTGGCTGGTCCTGGAGGTGGCGCCGCTGATCACTTTCCCGAAAGAATATGACCATCAGTTCAATCCGGGAATTCTGACCAGGTTTGAAATAGATTTTGGCTATCTGCAGGATCAGGAAGCTTACGAGTCAATATTTAAATTCTGATAGCTAGCTTGAAAATTTGTCTTTTCGCTCATTCTCTGCGTTGCGCGTGGAAATTCTAGCCTCGGAATATCTCCTCGGCCTGCGTTAAAAAAATTCCCAGTCGCTTCGATTTGGAAATAAAATCCTGATTTTGCAAGGTAGCCTGACTTCCCTGCCAGTGATAAAAAATCAGCGGGGTCTTTATCCCGTGGGCAGGGTCAGGACCGGTGCCAGTCCTTCGCCTCCACCTTCGGCGAGGCTCAGGAGGAAGAGCAGAAACGAAAACATCCGCTTGGACCGGAAGTCGGTGTCCTCAATATAAAACCAGTGATCTCTGTACTTGACGGTCAGGAAGGGGTCCTCTGGCTTTTCCCGGCCGCTTTTTATGAAGATCCTTGAGCGGATCTCTTCATAGCTTGAAGCCTTATCGATAGCCCCTGGGCTGGCTCTATTCTCCTGCACATGCTGCGCGGGAACCGCCACATATTGAGACAGTTCGGCGATGATATCAAACATCGACCTGGTCAGCATGGCTATCTCACGATCATCTGAAGCGGTGGATCCATAGACGAGGCGATACTCGTTGGCATTTGGATCAAGTCCAAGCAACTCTGCAATTATTCCGCTGTTCTGTTTGACCGCGTCGTTTAAATTGTGCCGGAAGAAAATAATTGTCTTTTCACCTTGCCGCTCAACCAGTCGACTCCCCATGCCCCCGCTCTTCTGCATTTCTGTCAGAATTTCCAGGAGCTGGTCGAAACCTTCATCAGCTTCATGAGTACTCATTCTTTTTTCACTGCTGTTATATAAATCGTTGATCGCGGTGAGGCAGACACGCAACAGAAAATCAGCGTTCCAGCCTGACTGGATCAGCAGAAACAGGGCATGGGGCGGGATTGGAGTGAGAAGGCTCTTGTAGAATTTTTCACCGATCAGGGGACTATAGGTGATGGTGGGCCGGTCTGAATATTTGCCTTTGCCGCCCAACTCAAGACCGTCACCGACAAAGTCCCCGGATCGCAGACCCGCTATTGCTTCGAGCTCACGTTCGAGGATGTACTGGTTGACCACAGAGCCGACCTCGAGAAACATCGGGGTGTCGCCATAGCGAATCTTGATGATATTGAGAAGCATCATCTCTTTCCAGGATTCTGCAATGGCGGTTGAATACTCAAAGCGATCCCGTTCGATCGACGAAGGGCCTATGCTTGTGCAGCCGGTGATCAGAGCTAAAGTGATGAGGCTGATGAGCCAGTTGATTTTCATCTGGTTTGGTGTCCGTACTTGAGGTTTTGGGATGTTTCGATCAAATGCCCATGATAAACCATAGTGTAATCAATTGTTTGACTAATGGCCGGTAAGCTAAAATCTTAGCCGGGCTCCGGCCATCAGCGCATTTACGTCGTCAAAATCGCCGCGCTCGGAGTCTGCCATGTACATGCGGTAGATGGCGTAAAATTCTGTTCCCCAGTCGGCTACATCATGAACTGCAGCGAATGCCCAGGTACTGCCCTTCTCATCATTGACACTAATATTGTCTGATGCTCCGTAGTCTAGAGAAAATGCAGTGGTAGCACCCTCGTAGAAGCTTTTTTTGTAGCCCAGTTTCGCCCACCAGACGGTTGCATCGTCAAACCCTTCTTCTTTTTTCTCCATCAGGCTGCCGGAAAATGTGGCGCTTATTCCCATGGGAAAAAGCAGTGATGCCGAGCCCGTATAAAGCAGTTCAGTCCCTTGCATGACATCGCCGGGATTGGCGACCCCGAGGGCGGCGGCAACTCTGGTTTCCGAGAACTCACGACTGTACCAGACCGATCCGTCGAAGGCGTCTCCGGAAGAATAGGATCCAGCCAGCGAAAAGCCGCCAAATTCCGGAGTATCATAGCGAATTCGGTCCGTCCGGCTGAGGCCGTCGAAACCGTTGTAAATTTGTTTAACTTCGAACTCCGATAAGATGTCGGACGAGCCGTCATACCAAAGCGTTCCGCTAGCCAGCCACAAGGTCTTATCCTGCATGGCCACCGCAGTGCCGGACAGGTCGATTTCCGCGGTACTGTTAGAGGCGGAGTCACCTTTGCCCAGCGAGAATTTACCGTAGGATTCCCTGGCAAAGGAAATTTCAGCCCAACGCAGCTTGAAGAAATCCTCGGAGGCACTCTCGGTGTACCAATTGTTCACCTCAGTGGAGGCATTGCCGGAAACACCGTACTCGAAGCGACCACCGACCTGCCATCCGCTGGTAGTGTCCACCCGGGCTCTGAGACCAAATCTTGACTGAGAATGGACATTGTCAACAACATAGAGTTTTGAGGAGTCACCGTTGTTGACATAAAGCGCTGCCGGATTGAACTGACCATAGAGGCTGACGTTGACATTTGAAAAGCTGGAGTAGGCAACCTTTTCCAGGTCTTCAGTATCTTCTTTGTCAGCCTTAACGGCAATGGCTTCGGTATTGCCGGCAAGCTGCTCCTTGAGGGCTGCAATCTCCGCAGCCTGTTGATCAATCTGAGCCTGCTGCTGTTCGATCATCCTTTTTAGTTCGTGCAGCATGTCGCTGTCCAGTTTGGAACTGCCACCGGCGATTACCTGAGCTGAGTAAAAAATAATCAGGACACAGAGTACACC
>JBPCUV010000325.1:0-2699 GCA_051010975.1 Desulfocapsaceae bacterium | reverse complement strand
ACAGATCAGCCATTGCAATAGGCATAAATACCTAATTTCAAACACTTATAGGCTTTGTACCACATCACAGTACAAAACCACCAGAAATTATATTATATTGAAATATTACAGCAATTTACGTGTTTTTCAACCAGACCCAGAACAGCACCCCCCCCTATGCATGTTGTGCCCACTGGGCAGAGGTGATCCCTGGCCGTCTTGCGGCCTGACACTACCAACAGAATGACTCTCATTTTTTTAAATGGCGCCAGAGGCTGGAGAGCCACGGCCAAACACTGGTGCGCTCCATCCAGATTTTTTATACCGAACCCGGGGGAAAATCCTCGCAGGATAAACTGGAAAAGCCACAGGTGTGCGTATTGGGCCTTTTGTGTTCCCAGCATCTTTACAGGTATGCAGAAAAAAAATTGTGGATTTTTGTAACTAAATTCTTGAATGTTGAACCCTTGACTTATTTTGGGTGGTTTTTACGTTTTCTGCAGATCCAAGAGTTTCCATTGGACCAATGATTTCTCCCACTGTGCTCTTTCATCCACTCACCACTCTTTTTCCAGCGGGCGGGTTGTAAACTGATCCGGATTAAACATTGCACAATATCGGTTTCCATATAATTCTATCGGTAACCTGACTTTCTGAATAGTTTGTAAAATGTTTCGGCTGGCAGCCAATTATTGGTAACTTCAACCAGCTCCGTGATCAGCCCATGAAAATAGCAATCATCTCTGATATCCACGGGAACCTGGAGGCATTAGAGGCAGTCCTCTCTGATCTGGAGAGATACCACCCTGACAAAATAGTCTGCCTCGGCGACTTGATCGGCTACGGTCCAGACCCGGATGCTGTCGTCAAAAGGATTGCCGCCCTGGGAATCACCTGCGTTCTGGGCAACCATGAGGCGGCATTGACCTCAGAGAAAGAGTTGGACTGGTTGAATTTTCTGGCCCGTGAAAACAATCTTGAAACCAAGGCTCTGCTTTCGGAAATGAGCCTGTCTTTTTGCGAATCACTGCCCAGATCTATCGGTATCGAAGATGGGTGCTTCGTACATGGCTGTCCACCTGATTCGATCCTCAAATATCTCTATTTGCTCAGTGATGAGGACATTGCCAAGCTAGTCAAGGCATTGCCGGAGAGAAGATTTTTCGTTGGCCATACCCATGAGCTGCAAATAATCACCGTCAGCCCAAACGAAGTGACGCGAACCGAACTTGTGGAAGGAAAACTGCGACTAGATGACGACAAGACCTATCTGATCAATGTCGGCAGTGTCGGCCATCCTCGCGACGGCAACTCCAAAGCAAAATATGTTTTTTGGGATAGCGAGGCCGGGACTCTTGAGATACGCGGCGTATCCTACCCGGCCCAGTTGACAGCCGAAAAAATAATAGCCCGGGGATTTCCCAGAGCCTATGCCATGTGCATCTGCCCGTCATTCTCGTCAACCTCATAACAGTGTTCGAATAGTCCGTAGAACTTCAAGCCAGGGTCCGTCTGATGCCGATAAATATAAAAGAACAACCATGAATGAGATAGGTAGATACGAAATATGCGGTCGTCTTGGCCGTGGGGGGATGAGTACGGTCTACAAAGCGCGGGCCCCGATAACCCAGCGCATCGTTGCCCTCAAGGTACTGAAGCCACGCGATGAAATTTTTGAGGACCTGGTAGGCTGGCAGAAGCTCAAAGAGCTGTTTATTGAAGAGGCAAAGATTATGGGGGCAATCACCCATGATCATATCGCCAAAGTAATCGATGCAGACCTCGACGACGACACTCCTTTCATGGTCCTGGAGTACTTTTCTCATTCCATTGGCGACTTTATCGGTGAAGCCTATAAAGTTGAACAGGATACACGGGTGATCAGCATTCCGCGTTCTTACATGTATATTAGCCAGGCGCTCAAAGGGCTGGAGCGATTACATTTCGCCGGTATCGTGCACCGGGACATCAAACCCTACAACATGATGATCACCAACGATGACCGGGTAAAGATCATTGACTTTGGCCTCTCCCGGGTCCGCGGTGAGGAGTCCCTGGCAATACCTGGAATGCAGGTTGGCTCACCCTACTACGCCGCGCCCGAGCAGATGTCCGCTCCGGAGGATGCCGATGGCCGGGCGGACCTGTTTAGTGTGGGAGTGCTGATGTACCGGATGCTCACCGGAAAACTGGCTCAACTCATACAGGGAAAAGCAGATCCGCCGAGTCATTATAATCCGGATTTAAGTGCAGACTGGGATGGATTTTTAGCAAAAGCGCTTGCCGCAAAAGTTGACAACCGATTTGCCAGTGCCCAGGAGATGCGCCTGGCGCTTGATGAGGTCTTCATCAGGTGGCAAACGGATTCAGCCACAACCTGCCAGTGGTATAAACCGATGACGCAGGAACCGTCACACTCCCCATGTTTACGACCTGAACCAACCCGGCTGATGTATAAAGATATCAGGCGGGAACTGAATCTCGACAGCCTTTTCCGCCCCCTGCTCTTTCATCAGCACCAACTCCAGGTAATCAGCACCCTGATGCTTCATGATCCGCACACCGGCTTGCACTGGCAGCGGCAGGGATCTGGCTATACCCTAAACTGGCAACAGGCCCATGCCTACATTGACTACCTCAACAACCAGAGATTTCAGGACAAATCAACCTGGCGTCTGCCGACCATGGAAGAACTACTCACCATTTTGCGGCCGCCCACG
>JBPCUV010000324.1:0-4390 GCA_051010975.1 Desulfocapsaceae bacterium | reverse complement strand
CCTATGTGGTGCGTGCCAGAAAGCAGGGTGCCAGGCTCGTGGTCATCGATCCCTACCGAAACGATACCGCCCGCAGCAGCGATGAGCATATCTGGGTCAGGCCCGGAGGCGATGCGGCATTGGCGCTTGGCATTTTAAAAGTGATGAGCGAACATGAATGGGTAGATCAGAAGTTCATCGACACCAGCAGCAGCGGCTTCGACGAACTCAAGACCTATCTGCAGGAAACCGATTTCTCAGCCTTTGAGGCCCAGAGCAACGTTGATCGGGAAGTCATGGAGCGGCTGGCCCTGATGTTTTCTGAAACACCGAAGACCTTTATCCGGATCGGTGTCGGCTTGACCAGAAACAGCAGGGGGGCGATGGCCATCCGGGCCATCGGTTCTCTCGCCGCCGCCTGTGGTTTTTTTAATGGGGAGCCGGGGCAGGGGGTGCTGCTGTTCAGCAAAGCCTTTGGCGGCGATGCGTCGAAATTGAAGATGGAGGAGTTGGGCGGAGAAGCCGCCAGAGTGATCAACATGATCCACCTTGGGGAGGCGCTTACCAGTCTGAAGCCGCCCGTCAAAGCTATGCTGGTTTATAATTCCAACCCCTTCTGTGTCGCTCCGGACGCCTCGATGGTCAGAAGAGGGCTGTCCAGAGAGGACCTTTTCACCGTTGTCCATGAGCAGGTAATGACGCCCACCGCCCGCTATGCCGACCTGGTCCTGCCAGCCACCACCTTTTTAGAAAACCGTGATCTCTACACGGCCTATGGCCACTTTTACCTGGGTGTTTCCGAACCGGTGATCGAGCCGCTGGGTGAGGCGATCAGCAATTTTGAACTGTTTCAGACCCTGGCCGACAAACTGGGTTACCGCGACGAACCATTCAGACAAAGTGTCGATGAGCGGCTGCAGAGCTATTTTGATACCATCGCAGAGCTTCCCGACGGTCTGGATTATCAGAGTTACCGATCGGGTGAATATGTACTGTCCCAAAACAGTACGGCCAGTGAGCCTCCTTTTGCGGGCCACCGCAATAAATTTCGTTTTGTAAACGAAGACAACCCGGATATTTCCCGTCATGCGCTGCTGACGGATGCCAAAGAGTTCGACAATCCAGATCTGCGAGCCCGGTTTCCTTTCCGTCTGCTAACCCCACCGGATAACAGGCTGCTCAACTCCACCTTCGGCGAACGCTACCAGGGAGACATGGGGACCGTGCTCATCCATCCCGACGACGCCGCCGGAAGGTCGATCGAGGATGGCGTCCCGGTTCGTCTGATCAATCTTCGAGGCGCAGTCACCCGCCGGGCCAGGGTAGGCGATGACACTCAGCCAGGACTGCTCGTGGCAGAGGGCATCTATTGGCCCGCAGAGGGCGGGGAAGGAACTATAAACGACTTGACCTCGCAGCAGTGTTCAGATATTGGCGGCGGGGCGATTTTCCATGAATCGCTGGTCAATATCGAGCCTCTGCCAGCAGACTCCTGAGGCCAGTCCAGTCTGAGGATAAGAAGCGGCTAGTTTGTCTGGAGGGAAAGACTTTTGACTGCGACAATCAGGTCATCGACGGAGGACAGGTGGCTGAGCTGATCGCGGCTTAACACCACCTCGGTCTGGTCGGCCAGCTTCATCACCACCGGGTACGCTTGCTTCATACCGTATTTCCTCTCGAACTCATTACGATGCAGAAACTCCATGTCGACGTTGCTGTTCTCCTTGAATGCTTTCCATTTGGGATCTTCTCTGAAGGTCCCGTGGGTCAAGCTGCAGAGAAAGCAGTCATAGGTCTGTGGGCTCATGAGCTTATGGCCGATATCCCTGATCAGACTGAGCATTCCGCTGTTGGCATTATAGACAAAGATCAATTTCATGGTCGGCCCCTTTTCGCCGTAATTCTTGACTGAGTGGTTTGAGAGACATTATAAGTTCATAACGTGAATAAACCAGGGGGATGGCTACACCCCAGGATTCTTGGCTGCTTAAGAAAATGAAATTTGCTGCCCGAACGACAGGGACGACTGGGGCAGCCGCAGTAAAAACGAGAGGGGAGGTTAAAATGGAACTCTACGATACAATTACCACAAGACGAAGCGTCAGAAGTTACCTCGACGACCAGGTGCCGGATGAAACGATCGACAGGCTGCTGAGAGCGGCGATGCTGGCGCCGTCAGCTGGTAATCAGCAGCCCTGGCACTTTATCGTCGTCAGGGACAGGGACAAGCTTGAGAAGATTCCCTCATTTCATCCGTATTGCAAGATGATCAGCCAGGTCAGTGTCGCCATTGTCGTCTGCGGAGACCCGACCGGCAAAAAATGGCCCGCTCTCTGGCCCCAGGACTGCAGCGCCGCTCTCCAGAATCTGCTCCTGGCCGCAAGGGCCGAAGAACTCGGGTCGGTCTGGACGGGTGTGTACCCGTTTGAGGAGCGTATGGCCGGGTGTCGGGAGTTGTTTGCTATTCCCGAACACATATTTCCTTTCGCGGTGGTGCCGCTGGGGTATCCCAAAGACCATGAGGGGGCCTTCAAAAAGATGGATCGCTACAAGGAAGAACTGGTGCACCGGGACAGCTTCGCCTGACAAGATATTTCGAGGACACCTTGTGTCCTCCTCTGATCAGGCGCCCAGATAGGCTTTCTTGACTTCCGGGTTGTCGAGCAGGCCGTCAGCCGGACCTTCGAGAATCAACTGACCGTGCTCGAGCACATAGCCGCGCTGGGCGAATTTCAGGGCCAGCCGGGCATTCTGCTCAACCAGAAGTATGGTCGTGCCCTGATCGTTAATCTCCTTGAGCGCGTCAAACATATCGAGCATCAGCAGGGGCGCCAGTCCCATGGAGGGTTCGTCCAGAATCATGATCTGGCGGCCGCTCATGTAAGCCCTGCCGACTGCGAGCATTTGCTGCTCACCGCCGCTCAGGGTGCCGGCCAACTGGTCCTTACGTTCGTCAAGGCGGGGAAATAGATCAAAAACCCATTTCTTGTCCCGGGCGATGCCGTCCGAGTCCTTCCTGGCAAAGCAGGCCAGGGTCAGGTTTTCGGTTACCGTAAGGTTACCGAAAATCATCCTGCCTTCAGGCACATGGCTGATGCCGAGCTTTGAGACCACCTTGTCGGTGTTGTATTTGAGAATACTCTCTCCCATGAATTCGATCTTGGAGCCGGGCTCGGAAGGAATCATCCGGGATATGGCCCGCAGGGTCGTGCTCTTGCCGGCGCCGTTGGCACCGATGATGGTGACGATTTCACCCTGCTCAACCGAGAAGCTGATGCCGTGGAGAGCCTTAATGTTGCCATAGGAGACGGACAGATTTTCAACGACGAGCTGCATCAGTGTAGGTCCTCCTTGCCAAGGTAAGCCTCGATAACTTCCGGGTTGTTCTGAATTTCTTCGGGCGGTCCCTCGGCGATCACCTCGCCGAACACCAGCGTCTGAATCCTTTCGCACAGGTCCATGACAAATTTCATCCGGTGCTCAATCATAAAGATGGCCACGCCGAAGTCCCGGTGAACCTGACGAATGATTTCTATCATCCTGATTAACTCATCAGGCGTCATACCGGCTGTGGGCTCATCGAGAAACAGAATCTTCGGTTTGGTGGCCATGGCCCGGGCCATTTCCACCCGGCGCTGGGCGCCGTAGGGCAAGTTGCCGATATTGTGGGTGGCGAACTGGTCGATGTCGAAGAGCTCGAGCAGCTTATGGGAATTTTCAATGACACCCTTTTCCTGCTGCCTACATTTTGGGGTACCGAAAAAGGCCCCGAACAACCCATAACTGAGCTGGGAATAATGAGCCAGACGGATGTGATCGAGCACGTTCATATGGCGCCACAGGGCCAGGTTCTGAAAGGTTCGGCCAAGTCCCATGTCGGCAATAATATGGGTTTCGACTCCTTTTATATTTTCTCCCTCGAGTTCGACAATACCCTCGGTGGGAGTATAGACTCCGGTGATCAGGTTGAACACCGTCGTCTTGCCGGCGCCGTTGGGGCCGATCAGACCTCTAATTTCACCTGGCTCGATGGTCAGGTTGAAATCGGATACCGCACGCAAGCCCCCGAAAAAGTGGGTCATGTTTCTGACGTTGAGCAGTGGTGCCATTATTCAACTCCTCCAGAACGTTCTTTATTGCGGGGGCGCATGAGTTCCTTGACGTTGATCTCGGTGAAGGAAATCAGGCCGTGGGGCCTGAAGATCATGACCAGGATCAGAATGAGAGGAATGATGATCCATTTGAACAACTCCAGGGGACGCAGCGCCTCGCTCAGCATGCTGATGCTGACCGCCCCGACGATCGAGCCGTAGATCGAGTTGAGCCCCCCGAAATAGACCATGGCCAGAATCTCGGCCAGCTTGTTGAGGCCGAAGGTGCCGGGGTTGACGTAGCGCAGGACGTGGGCGAA
>JBPCUV010000323.1:0-2552 GCA_051010975.1 Desulfocapsaceae bacterium | reverse complement strand
TGGCATTGAACGACGATGCCGCTGGGCAGGTGGGTTATGCGGATGGCCGAATCAGTCTTGTTGACATGCTGTCCTCCGGCACCGCTGGCCCGATAGGTATCAATTCTCAGGTCTTTTTCATTGATGTCCACCTCGACGGTCTCGTCGAGTTCCGGCATGACCATGACCGAGGCAAAAGAGGTGTGCCTCCTGCCGCTGGCATCAAATGGCGATATCCGGACTAGACGATGGATGCCAAGTTCTGAACGCAAATAACCGTAGGCATGGCGTCCTTCAACAAAGATCGTGACGCTTTTTACACCGGCCTCGTCGCCGGCCAGGTAGTCGAGGAACCTGGTCTTAAACCCTTTGTCTTCGGCCCAGCGCAGATACATTCGCAGCAGCATATCAACCCAGTCCTGGGCCTCGGTGCCCCCGGCTCCGGCATGAATGGAGATCATCGCATTGGCGGAATCATGCTCGCCGCTGAACATACATTCCAACTCGGTCTGATCGATCTCCTTCTCGATGACGGCCAGGTTATCGGCCACCTCCGCCTCAGCCTCGCGATCCTTTTCCTCAACCGCCATCTCCAGCAGCAGGTGCGCCTCTTCAATTTCCGACCAGGATTCTTCCCAGCTTTTTACTACCTCCTGGAGTTGACCAAGCTGTTTCTGAATTTTTTGGGCGGTCTCTCCATCGGACCAGAAATCAGGCGCCAGCGTCTGCCGCTCCAGCCGTTCAACCTCCTCTTTTTTTCCGATTAAGTCAAAGATGCTCCTTCAAGGCCAGCATCCTGCCCTTCATATCGTTGAGCTTCTGAAACGATAGTGCTGATCCGCTTTCCTGTGCCATCTCATTCCTCCGATCAGTTTTGAATGATCGTTCTCATCTATGTAATAAACAGAAATTGATCTACCATCGATTCCTGCCATTTTTTCTTCGCACTAAGGCAATAACAATAATCACGCCTGCCAGTACCCCGCAAATTGGTGCGAACAGATAGCCTGCTCGAACGAAAAAGGTTCTGACTGTCAACAGTTCCACGTCCATCGCCGCCGCCCACTCGACGAACAGAGCCGATTCGTTCCGCACTCGACCCAGCGGATCTATAAAGCCGGAAATCCCGGTATTGGCTGAACGCACCAGTGATCTTCTGGTTTCGACGCTGCGGTAAACGGTCATCGCCCAGCTCTGATGCGGGGCACTCGATTTACCATACCAGGCGTCATTGGTCAAATTGACCAGTAAATTGGCACCGGCATCGACCCAGTTCCTGCCCAGATCCGGAAATATGGACTCGAAACATATCAGCGCGCCGGCCTGAATTGGTCCCGCCTGCAGCGGCTCAGTTATCGTTCCCGCAGTAAAATCACCCGCCGCTTCGACCAGCGGCGCTAAAAACGGCAGATACTTCTTCATCGGTACATATTCGCCATAGGGGACCAGATGGCTCTTGTAGTAGCCAAAATCAAACCCTGCTGAAGGGTGCATCAGCAGGGCACCGTTGTAGTAGCGGACGATTCGGCTGCTGGCACTCTGCTCGACCTCGAACCAGGGCGCACCGGTGAGTAGTACGGTTCGGCTGTGGTCGACGAAGTCACTGACCGGCTCCAGCAGATCGTCTCTGCGCGGATAAAAGGGCAGCGCCGTTTCCGGCCAGACAATCAGGGAAGGGGTTCTGTCGTCGGTCAAAGTGGTACTCAGGCGAACGTAGTCCTTGATGGTTCGCAACCGCTCCTGGGCTGACCATTTCCGGGTCTGCTCGACGTTGCCCTGAACAACCCCCACCCGCGCCTTGGGCGCTGACTCAACAAGCCTCTCCACCTTCTGCCAGCGATCCGCAGAATACCAGGTTGACAACGCACCGAAGCAGAGCACCACGGCAAGACCAACGACCCGTTCTTTTCTCGCATAGTTCCTGTTAATTGCAACGAGGATCGTGGAGTTTATCAAGACAATTATAAAGGTGTGGCCATGGTGGCCGACCAGATCGGCGATCTGCAGCAGCCGGGGCTGCGACCACAGACCGTAACCGATATCCATCCAGGGAAAGCCGCTGAACAACCAGGAGCGCAACCAGTCAAGTCCGACCCATAAAGAGGCGGCGGCAGCCGGCAAGACCATCTTCGGTCCATATCTGTCCAACAGGTGGAAACCGGCGGCAAACAGAGCCAGATAGCTGCTCATGTAGATTGCCAGCAGCAGCAGAGCCGGTACCGCCAGAAACCAGCTCAGCCCTCCATACTGTTGCAGCACCGGTATGATCCAGTAGAGCTGCAGGAGATTGAAAAAGACTCCAGTGATAAAGCCGTAGTACAAAGATTTTGAAACAGACGGTGAAAGGCTCAACAGCCTGAGGAAAGGTACCAGACAGACAATCAGCAGTGGCCAGAAGGAGAAGTTACCGGGTAAAGCGAGCCAGGTGAGCAGTGCAGAACTGATCAGCAGGCCGCCCTGTGTCAGGACAGATTTATTTTGCATCAGCTCTCGGCCGGCTCTTCAAGCCTGATGATTTTTACTTTTTTAATTCTTCTCCTGCCGGCAGTATGAACAATCAAACGTGCGCCACC
>JBPCUV010000322.1:0-6619 GCA_051010975.1 Desulfocapsaceae bacterium | reverse complement strand
TTTTTTTTAGGTAGTTAGGTTGGTTTTTCTGCACCACTCGAAATGGCACACTATTTGAATTATGGAACAATAAATGGGGTTGGTTATAAATTATCTGTTCGCATAGCATACCCATCGCGCCTGGATTCGTACTCCGGTTGTGAAACTTTTCATACGTCTCTTATAACTTCTAAACAGGGTGCTACGATGCTGCACATCAAATTCAATTTGAAACTTCCAATCTATGTCGCCAGTTTCGGAGTTATTGCAACGTTGCTCATTCTTAGCTCGAATGCATTTGGAGCAGACTCATCTGGGAACAATATTGACTTCCTTAAACTTTTCATGGGTCTGTTTGGTGGTCTCGCGCTGTTTCTGGCCGGGCTCGATCTGTTGTCTGATGGTCTAAAAAAAGCGGCTGGTGAGACGCTGAAGGTCCTGCTTTCAAAAATGACCACAAATCGATTTCTTGGCGCTATTACCGGGGCCTTTGTAACTGCCGTCCTTAACTCATCTTCCGTAACCACGGTACTCGTGGTCAGCTTTATTACTGCCGGTGTTATGACTCTGTCTCAGTCAGTTGGTGTCATTATGGGAGCCAATATTGGGTCTACGATGACGGCTCAATTGCTGGCATTTAATATATCAGCTTATTCCCTGATACCGATTGCCATCGGTTTTTTTATGACCTTTGTGGCCAAAAGAGACAATGTCAAGCATGTTGGAATGATGCTCATGGGTCTTGGTCTGGTTTTTTACGGCATGAGTGTCATGAGTGAAGCTATGACTCCTCTTCGCTCCTATGAACCGTTCATGGTGTTTCTTCAGAAAATGGAACGCCCTCTGCTCGGTATTTTGGCAGGAGCCATATTTACAGGGCTCGTACAATCATCTGCAGCTACGGTCGGTATTGCCATAGCAATGGCAACAGAAGGGCTGCTCTCTCTCGAAGCAGGTATTGCTCTGGCTTTAGGTGCCAATATTGGAACCTGTGTCACCGCGCTTCTTGCCGCTTTGGGTAAACCTGTCGAGGCTGTGAGGGCAGCGATTGTCCACATTCTCTTTAATATCATTGGAGTAATCGTCTGGCTGCCTTTCATCCCAATACTAGCTGATCTCGCTATAGCTGTTAGCCCGGTTAAAGAAGGCGTTGAAGGAGTAGCTAAAATGGCAAGCGATATTCCAAGGCAGATAGCAAATGCCAACACCATATTCAATGTGATCAATACTATTGTCTTTATCAGCTTTACTGGACTATTTGCGAAAGCCGCCGTGAAACTCTATCCAGATAGGAAAGAGAAGACCGGTGTCATTATCGAACCAAAATATCTTGACGAGGCTGCCATTGAACTACCGTCTGTTGCATTTGAACAAGTTCGTCAGGAATTTGGAAGAATGGGAGGTATTGCCTCTCGTATGTTTAGCGAACTGCCTGAAGCTGTGGTCAACAAGAATAGAGAAGGTATAGATAGGATCATAAAACTTGATGACCAGGTCGATATACTTGAGGCTGCAATATTTAAATATCTCAGTAAAGTCAGGCAACTGCCTCTATCTGAAGAGGAGAGTAAGACACACCAGAATTTGATGACAGCCACAGTGAGCCTTGAAAACCTGGCTGATCTCGTGGAGACCGAGATTTCAGGCGTGGTAAAAAGGTTTATAGAGAAAGAACGACAAGTGAGTGAAACAACCAAAAAGATCTTCACAGACCTTTACGAAGAGGTACAAAAATCTATCGAACTTGCTGTCCTGTCGGTTCAGAAAAATGATCAAAATGCCGCGATTGAAGTCTTCAACAAAAAAGAGACTATTGAAGAACTCATAGAGAGTTTAATGGTAAGAAAAGCTGAATCACTTGGCAGGGACAAAGCCGCCGAACTGGAGACAGCACGCCTGGAAATTTCATTGTTTGATAAAATGGCAAGAACATACACGCTTGCCAGGCGAATTGCCAAAATTACTGTTCCGCCAGAGATACGCGGAGGTTAATCATTCAACCGGAAATTGATCCTTTGCCGGGCAGGCGTTTGATTTTTTTCATCCATTCTGATTGATAGATGCACTTTGATCGAGCAAAGGATGATGTCAGGTTTCAGATCAACTCCCCATCGTTGCCCTGTCTTCACTTATTTTTGGGAGTATGTCTAGTGGCATCTAAATCAAGAAAGAGCTTTTGGTAGTCAGGATTTTGCCTGAGAAGTATCTTTGCTACTTCTATAAGTTTATCGGTTTGTTCTCTCGTCAATGAGAAGTTTGTGGGAATTGTGTTTAAAAATGACCTGTCTTCCGGGTTCTCTATATCTTCTAAGTTGAGCTCTATGTAATAGGGAGTTATTTCCTGGCCTGACAAGGAGAGCGATTCAATCCCCTGAAGCAATTCTTGCTTCATAAGAACGTTACTTTCGACATTGTACAGATGAAGCTGTACGTCCGTAACCGCTGCAATAGTGTCCAACAGAGAAGGCACTTTTTTACTTTTACCTATATCAGTTTCGGCTATGGTCGAAGCATTAACGACGATGATGATTGCGTGCGTTATCGGTACCGTTTTGGTTAATTTGTCGTAGAGCTTATCCATTCCCTCTGCAAGATTTGCATTTCGCAAAACAGAACGTAGTCCCAAATTATCACTCACTCCACCATCAACCAGTGTAGCAAAGGGTGGGTTATTCTCATCAAGGTAAAACGCCATCGAACTAGCGATGCTTTTGAGACGGCGGCTATTTTCTTCCAAGGCTTTACGCTCAATTCTGATTACCCAGTCGGGCTTTTGAAAAGAGCAGTCCGGATGCTTTTCAATCAAGACCGGCTGAAATAGAATAGGCACCGCTGAAGACGCGGCCACGGCCCGTGCGATTTTGAATTGAGACAGATCGGAGCAGAAGAAATCAAACTGGCGCTGGGTAAACACAAACTGGCTCTGGGAATTCAGGTCGGTGGCGTTTATCAAGATGAAGGGCCCCCGCGATTTCTGCAGGTCGGCAAAGGTTTTCCCTTGGAACAGATAGCTATCAAAGTATTCAATGATATCTTCAGTTCTGCTGACACCAGTAAATTGCCGACCTATCATTTTGAAGATACGAAGTATTCTTCTTCGCAAATCAGCTTGAATATCTTTGTAGAGAAATTCTTCTTTGAAATCGTCAAATATCTTCTCACCGAACAAACCATAATATGCCGCAGTAAAGCTGCCTCCCGACACTGCACTGATTCTGTCAACTTCATCAAGCAGACGTTTTGGGTTTCCGTTGCCTTTTATGTAGGTATCTCTGAGTTCTTCGAGCACACCATATGATAATGCTGCAGCTCTGGTTCCTCCCCCGGAAAAAGTAAGCAGCAGTAGGACATTTCCTACGGGATTCTGGTAGGCATAGTTTGCGAAACTGTAGCGCTGGTCTTCAACGGGCAGCATTGATACCGCTTGGTTTTCAATTTTACCTGTTTTTGCGCAACCACCGATCAAGAAAAGCACGCAGACCAACAATTTGAGAAACGAACTCTGCCTGAAAAGAAAGAATGATATTTGCTCAAATGATATCAAGTTAATAATCCTCTTGAGATTTCGTAAGTCAGAATGGTGACCAGCACGTATTCATATCTGTCCATCGTGTATTTCTCTATCTCATTCTCTATATATTGGTGCATCGGTAGAACGATACCTGTTAATCTTTTAGTTAATAATACTGGGCTCCCGGGAGTATCATTAAGACTCCCGCCTTAAAACGCTGCAGCCAGCGGGTTCGCGGTTCTATACTGGTGGTCTTATTTATACCGTTAACGGTCGTTATCCAGCGCAGCTGATCGTCTTCGATTAGGATCTGCCAGCTGTTTACGGGCCTCATGTTCATTTCGATCTGCCGACTGAGTTGTTCAGCAAGGACAGGGCTGTCAATTATCATCCCTACTTCAGTATTAAGATAGACGGATCTGAGATTCAGGTTTAGCGAGCCGATGTACAATGTTTGCCGATCAAAAACAGCCGACTTCGAATGCAGGCTGAGAAAGCTGTCCTGGTCACAATATTCCTGAAATCCTATGAGTCCCAGACAAGACTCTGCATCCGGGCGGAGTTCATATAAGCTAATGCCGCTATTCAGCATCTTCCTCCTGACCATTGCGTAGCTGGCATGATTGGGAAGAACATCATTGGATGCCATGGAGTTGGTGAGCGCACGTATTCGTACTCCTTGTTTGACCAGACGCGCAGCGAGCTCGGTACCTTGTTCATCAAAGACCAAATAAGCTGATTCAATCAGAATTTCCTCTTTGCTGTCCTCTGCCAATTGCCGCAACTTTTTTGCTACGGCTTTTGGCCTGTTCTCTTGCCCTCTGTTCTGATCCGACCAGGGCAGGTCCTGAATAAAAACTGCAGGCGCCCATATGAATTCATTCAGCAAGCCCTCTGAATATGCCTCTATTGATTGCCCGTTTACTGCAGAGATCATCCACGAGGCTTCGCGCCCATCTTTGCCCCTGATCGGCCAGGGGTACACCGTGTCAGGCTCTGCTGCAGCATCTTTCACCAGCTGGTCAATGGGAATTGCTCGGGGACTGATCCAGTAATCTTCGAAACTGTCTGATATCTGTTTAACCGCAGAGCCTACAGCGAGGAGATCAAGGTCGGTATGATTTATATGCTCATTCAGGTTAAAATACTCATCGCCAATATTGCGGCCACCTACTATCGCGATGGTATCATCGATAATATATGTTTTGTTATGCATGCGTCGGTTGAGCCTGCCGAAATCGGAGGCCATATTCATCCATTTGGCTATCCCTGAACGGTTGACAAAAGGGTTATAAGCTCGGACTTGTATCTTCGGATGGCTATTGACGGCCAAAAATTGAGGTGTGCGATCACCGATATTAAAGTCATCGAGGAGCAGCCTGATGGAAACACCTCGATCAGCAGCCTGTATAAGCGCTTGCAATAATAAGTTACCGCTTCGGTCACTGTTCCAGATAAAGTACTGGGCGTCTATCGATCTTTCTGCTTGTTCCGCCAGCACGATACGTTCACGCAGGGCTCGCCGCCCATTTCTTAGAAGAATCACCCCTGTCTTGTCTGGATGTTCATCAACCACACTTGCAAAAATCCGGGCTAATCGTGGTTTATCACCCACATCAGGCTTTACTTCGGCTTTGTCTTCGATTCTCAGTGGAGAGGTGGTACAGCTGCAGACAAGCACTATGAATAGCAGTGATACTCGAACTTTGTTCTTCACAACAGCTCCGTATCGTCCATTCCGGTCACAGTGTTTAGGTCAATGGTGTTGAGGTTTGAGCACCTCTGATTCTCGCTTTGCCAATTAATCAGGCATCATCGACTCAGTATTCATTGAGGGCAGCTGCCAGCCACCACCGGCCAATCAAAGATGACGGTATCAGTCGCTTTATAAGCCTTATAAGCAAATTATATGCCAGTGACTGCCTATACTAAATTGCAGCTGATAGCCACAAGCATCACAGGAGAATATTTACCGGCAAAAAGATGATAGGAGTCATTCAAACACAAAATTAACCAAATATGGTTCGATTGACCATATTTGGTGTTTAAGTCGGGCTTCTTTTCGGTTATGGTTTAAAGGGGTGAAGAGGACGCGCATGGAGTTCCTGACGGCCTCCAACCGCTTAGACGAATCCCTCAAGTGGGGCTCGAAGCGCTGCGCATCCTAGGCGAGGAGTTTTCGCCTAAACCGGACATGGAGTTAACGTTTGCGAAGCTGTCAGAGTTGTTGGAGCGTCTCGAACGCGAGCCCCCCCCCGATTACTTTTCATGAAGGTATGCAAAGTATGATCAATACAAATATATCGTTGAGAGTAATCTTTACAGCCTCTTGTTTGGCGGTCATTCTAATGTCAACGGGAATCATCACTTATTTCTCGTTCTTTTATGGACAGAAGGCTGTCGATGAAATCGTCGGGCAGTTACAGACTAAAATAGTAGATTCCGTGCAAACTCGTCTGGATCATTTCCTTGCCGTTCCGCCCGCCATCGTTGAACAAAATGCCAGGAGCATCCAAAAAGGAATTTTGGACCTTGACGATCCAACGGCACTGGAACGTCATTTCTGGAATCAGGTGCACGTGCACAAAGGAATTAGCCCGATCTATATGGGATATGCCCAGGGAGGTATCTCTATGGCCATCTGGCGTGAGGAAAAGGATACGGGAAGGTTGGGCAATGTTGTACAAATTTCTACTTCCCATGGAAAACAAGCAGACGCACAGTATTTGTATCTTACAGATGAACAAGGAAACCGTCTGAACCTTGTTGAAACTCTTCCCAACTACGATGTTCGACAGCGGCCTTGGTTTCTAAATTCGATTAAAAGAGGAAAAGCGGGATGGAGCCAAGTGTTTTTGAGTTTTGCAGGAGATGCCCTCGTTATAAACAGAAGCAAGCCCGTTTATGATGACAAAGGAGACTTATTGGCGGTTGTGTGTGCGGATCTTAATTTGACACATATCAGTGATTTTCTACGAGGACTAGCAATTGGCAAAAACGGACGCGCCTTCATCATTGATCAATCGACTAAACTGGTAGCAACATCCGCCAAAGAGGAACCCTTGAGAAAGCAGAAGGGTAAAGTAAGACCGATTCGTATTACTGTGAGCAAGAGTGATGATCCTTTGA
>JBPCUV010000321.1:0-7554 GCA_051010975.1 Desulfocapsaceae bacterium | reverse complement strand
GTCAATGCAGCCGAGGAAAGCACCTTCACCGAAAAAGTCAAAAACAGCTTAAGCGGTGATTGGGGTCAGATTAAATTCGACCTTCGTTACCGCTATGAACATGTGGAACAGGATGGGCTGAAGACCGCCAACGGTGATCCCATTCGCCTGAGACTCGGTTACCAGACCCCCAAATGGGCGGGGTTCCAGGGGTATGCCGAATTCGAGGGGAACACGCCGGTATTTCTCGATGATTACAATGACAAGTCAAATGGCAAGGATGAATTTGCTGTGATCGCTGACCCGAGTGAAGCCGAACTTAATCGGGGATGGCTTTCCTATGACCTCATCGAAAAAACGGTTTTCAGGGCCGGTCGTCAGCGTATCCAGTTGGACAACCAGCGGTTCATAGGCAATGTTGGCTGGCGCCAGATGGAGCAAACATATGATGCAGCCAATCTTTTCAGCACTTCCTTCGGAGATTTTTCAGCGTACGGTATTTATATTTGGAATGTGAGGAACACGGCGAGTCAGGATGTCAATATGCAATCACCGCTGTTGAACCTCAAATATAATTTTCAGGGAATCGGAGCCCTTTCCGCATATGGCTACTGGCTAAATTACGACGATCCAGAGAACTCCGGTCCAGCAGAGTATGCCTTTTCCACCCAGACATTTGGGCTGCGTTTTGACGGTTCACGCCAAGTAATTGACAATCTCAATATGCTCTATACCGCTGAGGTCGCTCGCCAGGAAGATTACCAAGAAAACCCCGAGGACTATGCTGCCAATTATTATCATTTCATTTTGGGGCTGCTTGCGCCCAACAGTGAATGTCAGGTGACCAACATTGGCGGAAAGATTGGCTATGAAGTTCTCGGTTCTGACGACAACATTTCGCTCAAGACCCCATTGGGCACGAACCATGCCTTTAACGGCTGGGCAGATCAGTTCTTAACTGCCCCGCCGGAAGGACTGCGGGACCTTTATGCAGTATTGACCTTCACCTGGTTAGGTGTAAAGGCTGACGTTATCTACCACGACTTCAAAGCTGACACAGGAGGGGCTGACTATGGCTCGGAACTCGATCTGTCCTTGACCAAGAAGTTCGGAGAAAGTTATGCCCTCCAGGCAAAATACGCTGATTACAATGCCGATGAGTTCAACAATGATGTGCAGAAGTTTTGGCTCCAGTTCACGGTGACATATTAAAGGTTCCGCTTCTCTGCCGTGCGTCATCGGTGCGTTAACGGCTGACCTTAGGTGTCATCTACTGACAGATCCGGAAGTCCTGGGAGAGAACATCTCTAATGGGGACTGCGTGGGACACGGATGAGATTCGTTGGTCAGAATCGCCCCGATCTTAAATGATCCAGTCCCGGAAAGTTTCATCCAGCAGCGGTTCATGAAAGGACTCGCTGCGCACAGCAGCATCGATGATGACCACATTTCCGCCGGTTGAACGGCCGTCCGTCTTTTTGGCATAGCGGGTCACCAGAGCTGCCGCAGCTTCCAGGTCTTTCCTCCTGGCCTCAGCGTTATCGTAGAGTTCGGCGGCCCGCCTGAGCAGCGCCACCGGTCCCGGTCGTTCCTCGATGAAGAGTTTGATATCACCCGGTTCCTGGAGTTCTTCTATCCTGTTGTTTTCCTTTTCATCTCGGCCCAGCACCAGCCAACCGCGGCAGGGCAGCAGGAACTGCCTGCCGAGCAGCATCAGCAAAATATCGGCTACGTTCATATTCTGCTGGGTGACGACGAAACCGTCCTGATAGACCCGGGCAATCCTGGTGCTCAGGATCGGGTCGGCCAGAATGCAGCCGCCGGCCGGAGACGGAAAATCGTTAATGCCGAAGCTCCTGGCCAAAGCGATCTGGCGAGACCGTCCGCGGCCGCTGAAATCGAGTAAACGTTCGCGATCGACCCAGCCTCGAATTTCGGCTTCGGTCTCGTTCATAAGCTTGGCGCTGAGAGGCCTGAGCAGCAGACTGCGGGTGGCCGAGTCTCGCTCTATGACATTAAGCGTATCACGTCTCTGCGACATGGGCCGCTGCCCCAGAACTTCCCCGGTAATCAAAAATGAAGCGCCCAGCTCACCAAGCATCAACTTGGCCCTCTCAAGCATGAAAATTTTGCAGTCGATGCAGGGGTTGAAATATTTACCGAAGCCGTGGGCAGGCTTGCGCAGCATCTGTAGATATTCTTCGCTGATATCATAAACTGACACCTCGATGCCGAATTTCTCCCGGATCTCACGACAGTAGCCTTCGGTGTCCTTGAGGATATCGTAACCGAAAAAGGGACTGATAAATTTTACCGCCACGACTTCGACGTCCTGCTGCATGATCAGTCTGGTGGCGCAGATCGAATCGAGCCCTCCGGAAAAAAGACTGATCGCTTTCACTCTGCTCACGCCGCGACCTTTCCTTTGTCAAGCAACTCCCGGGCCCAGGCTTCTGTCTGGGTGGTGGCAGATTCCCCAGCCAGCATCCGGGCCAGTTCCTCCACCCGTTCTGTCTCGGAGAGTCTGCTGACACTGGTAATGGTCCGGCCTCCCGTGAGTCTCTTCTCCACCCGGAAATGAGAGCTGCCCCGGGCAGCGATCTGCGGCAGGTGGGTAATACAGATGACCTGGTGATGGTTAGCCAGTTCTTTAATTTTACGGGCTACCGATTCAGCAGCCTCACCGCCGACACCGGCATCGACTTCGTCGAAAATCACGGTCTCAACCATATCCTTGCGGGCCAGCAAACATTTAAAGGCCAGCATCAAACGCGACAGTTCTCCGCCCGAGGCGACCTGGGCCAGCGGTCTGGGCGGCTCACCAGGATTGGGTGCAAAGAAGAACTCGAGCCGGTCAAACCCCGTGGCCCTGATCAGCTCACTGTTTCTTTCCACCAGCTGAAAACGGACCTCCACTCCTGACTGGTCAAAGGCCAGCGACTCCAGTTCTCTGGACATCGCCAGTTCCATTGCTGCTGCTGTTTTTCGCCTAGCTGCGGACAACGTGTCCGCAGCAGCGAGGATCTCACCTTCCAGTGCCGCGACTGTGCTGCGCTGCTGCTCAATATCCGCGTCAAGGTTCTCCAGTATCTCGAGTTCCTGTTCGGCACGGCTCAAGTGAGCAAGAACTTCCTCCAGGTTCTCACCATATTTTCGTTTTAAACTCGTCAGCTTGTCGAGACGACTGTTAATCGCATCGAGACGGGCGGGATCGTTGTCGAGCCCGTCAGAATAGGAACGAAGCTGGGCGCTGTAATCCTCGACCTGGAAAGAGTAAGAACCGACCTCTTCGGCCAGTGTTTCAAGTCCCGGGTCGAGTTGCCGGAGTTGTTCCAGATTTTTACGGATAATCGCCAGGTTTTCAGTAACCGAGCCCGCCAGCAGATCATGACATTCCCTGCTCAATCGAATCAGAGCCTCCCCGTTTTTCAGACGGTTGCGTTCAGTCCCAAGTCGCTCATCCTCGCCTATTTCAGGTGCGATTTCAGAAATTTCACGGATCTGAAACGACAGAAAATCACGTCGCTGTTCCCGCTCCCGCTCTCTCTCGAGCAGATTTTGCAACTGCTTCTCGGCCAGACGCCAGGCCTCATAGAGCGATCTGAACTGATCCCTCATTTCCAGGTGATCACCTAAAATATCAAGAAACTCCAGATGCATGGCCGGCTGCAGAAGCTGCTGATGTTCGTGCTGACCACCGATGGATAGAAGACGAAAACATATTTCCGAAACAATCTTCGCTGTGGCCATCGAGCCATTGATGTAGAATCGGCTCCGTCCATTTTGAGAAATTACCCGCTTGAAAAGTATTTGGTTCGCATCCCCGAAGCCACTCTCGACCAACAGATCACGCAGTTGTCGATAGTGGTCGCCAGTTTCGAACAGAGCTTCCACTGTGCAGTTTTCGGCTCCGCTCCTGATCCACTGAGCCGACCCCCGGCCGCCGCTGAGCAGGCTGATGGCCCGCATCATGATCGACTTACCGGCTCCCGTTTCACCGGTCATCACCACCAGAGAATCACCGTCTGAACGGTCGAATCTCAGGTGCAGGGTGTCGATCAGGGCCAGGTTTTCTACTTTTAGTTCTAGGAGCATAGAAAAAATTTTGGATTATTGGAGGCAATGCACCAGCGTGCAATGCCTGGTGGCGTCAAGTTGAGTGGATCAACCGATCAATTTTTCCACCTCACCAGCTTCGGGAAATCTGCCGAGACGTTTCTTGGAGAATATCAGCCTATCATCGACTTTGATTTCATACACTCCGCCAGAGGAGGCGATCAACTCGACTTCGGCGTCAAATGTTTTCTTAAGCTCAGCTTCCAGTCCGGAAGCACGTGGCTTATAGTTTCAGGCGGCACAATATTCGATGGAAATTTTCATCAATTTCTCCTTAAGTACCCAACCGGTCAAAATGATCCTGGCTGCATCCAGCAACGAGCATTATTATAAGAATCTGAATGGGAATATCCAGCAGAAAGAACAAGACCATGACCGAAGACTCCGACAACCATACTGAAATTGGTGTATCAGAACATCTGAGAAAACAGGAAGAGTCCAACCTGTCCCCTCTGGCATCCAGATCTGATTCGGCCATCAGGCGACGAGAAGAGCAATTGCTGGGCTACCGGCAGAACTTTGCCCAGGATGCTGACCGCATTCTGCACTCCCGCGCCTATGCCCGCTATATCGATAAAACCCAGGTCTTCTGCCTTATCAGAAATGATCATATTACCCATCGGGTGCTGCATGTCCAGCTTGTCTCTCGAATAGCCAGAACCATCGGCCGCTATCTGTTTCTCAACGAAGATCTGATCGAAGCGGTGAGCCTGGGCCACGATATTGGTCATCCCCCGTTCGGCCATGCCGGAGAGTTGTTTCTCTCAGAACTCTGTGTCGAGCATGGGCTGCCTCCATTCCAGCACAACATACAATCGATTCGGGCTTTGGAGAAACTTGAGCGCAAAGGCCGGGGCTGGAATCTTTGCCTGCAGACTCTGGATGGCATTTTATGTCATGACGGAGAGGTGCATCAGGATCGCGTAAGCCCCGCACCATTAAATGGATTCACTGAATTAGACCTCAAGGTCGAGTTAAAATCCGCTAATCCTGCGCTGGACCTGCAGCCCATGAGCCCTGAAGGCTGCGTGGTCCGGATGGCCGACACCGTCGCCTACATCGGCCGTGATATCGAAGATGCGATTATCCTTGGACTGATCCGGCGCAGCGACCTGCCTGAACGATGTGTGTCCCGGCTCGGGGAGACAAACGGCTCCATCGTTTACTCCCTGGTCACTGACCTGATACGCAACAGCCAGGTGCCCAAACCCGGCGACGCCAATAGTAGTGAGTCAGTTTCGATCAGATTCAGTGATGAGGTGGCCAGCCTCTTAAGAGAATTGAAAGAATTCAACTACCGCCACATCTATCTGGCCCCCAAAACCCAGGAATTTATGCCACTGATTAAATCCTGCTACCTGGAACTGTTTGGCTTCTACCTCGACCATCTGGAAAATGGCACCAGCGAGTCGCTGGAAGTGGATCTTCTCGATGACCTTGACCGCTCCTATATCAAAAATCAACCTGCAGCTGCGAGGGTTCGCGATTTCATCGCCGGGATGACCGACGAATATTTCCTCCGCCAGGCGGAGTCTATTGACTGTCAAATTCCGCCTCTGCGGTATAAATTCAGTTAGGGAAATGATACCGAACAACTGGTACAATAGTGCACTGCTCCGCCCTGTTCGTCAGCTGGTCAAGAACATGGGTGCACTACTACTGATACTGACTGCCATTTTGATTGATTCAGCCCCGCTGCACGCTTCAGAAGAACTCCACATCCATCTGCTGGATGTGGGCCAGGGAGATGCCATGATCCTCCACCAGCCTGGAGGCTGCACGGCCCTGATCGATGCGGGACCGTTGATCAATGGCCACCGGGTTACCCGGCACCTCTCGGAGATGGACGTCAGCTCGCTGGATTTGGTCATTGTCAGCCACCCCCACCTTGATCATTTCGGCGGATTGTTCGACTTGCTGCCGAGAATAAAGGCAAAGAAGTTCTACGATAATGGCCTGAGCAACAAAAAATGGGAATATTTCGATGATTACCTGACATTGCGCAAGGCCCAATCCTACGAAGTTGCTGTCCGTGGTATGAATATTCAATGCGGTGATATCGAATTTGAAGTGTTGCACCCTGACCAGACCCCGAACCCTGAAGACAACATCAATTCAACCTCTCTGGCCATGATGATCAGGTTCAAAGATTTCCGTCTGCTGCATATGGGGGATCTGGCTGGTGACGGTGCGGCGGGTTTTCTCGACACCGCTTCTGAGCTGGGGGCGGACGTCATCAAAATCGCCCACCATGGCGCATCCGATTCAGCCTCCCCGCGACTACTCGATTTGGTTGCCCCTGAACTCGCCCTGATAAGCACCGCTGCCAACAACAGGATCGGCTCACCCGACAAGGGAGTGCTTACCAGGCTCGAAAAAATGAACATCCCCTACCTGCGTACCGACCAAAGCGGAGATATCACAATTCTGGTGCGCAGCGGATCGTACGACGTAACTCCCGCCATCTCCAGGTAAAACTGGATTAAAGTATCAGAATAGCCTCATAGCGCCACTGACTCCCTGGTATATCTTTCGAATGCTTTTGTGCCCTCCAGTCAGGCAAATCTCATAATAATCCCTTCAAAGATGTATACCAAATTGGCACTGCCAGTCTAAGAAAAGGCGGAACCAGCCATTCAGGTTCTAGGGTAGGAAAACATAATTCAATTGAATCAAAACCTTATCGCCTAACAAAAAAAAGATTTTAACCTCTACGCTTCAGGCACACTTTTCGCAATTAAGGTTTCCAACATCCTTTTTAAGGCCAGGAGGTAGACAAATGGAATGGGTAAAAAAAACTGCCGGAGACGATCTTTTTCTGGAAATTATCAACATCCGTAATCAAGCGATTCATCTGCTCATATCTCAGCATGGCCTTGATATGGGCCAGGTTATGAGGTTAACGCTAGGCGACATCGATTTGACTGTAAAGATGATTTTCATAAAGCCAGACGGTGAATCAGATCGTAGATATCTCACCTTAACAAACAAAACCGCTGATGCTTTAGCCGACTACCTCCGCGTAAGATCTCCCTCGGCAGAAAACAAACTGTTCCTGCTTGAGCAGAACCTGGAAAGGAGCAATGCGCTGCACCAGACTATTGGGCAGCAAATATTTTTAAATTAAATCCGGTACACCAATATGCGACCCGAAACTATTCTTAAAATCTCAGACCTATGGGTAAATTGTAGTGCTGATGTACAAATAAACTTAATTAGTAAGTATTTGGCCCAGTTGGATAGCGGAATAGCAGCAGATTGGGCGGACTATCTTGCCAACGAGTTTTGTGAATCAAGAATGACCCGGCCTGCGGAATTAATTTCAGACTGATGAGCCTTTTGTAAAACTAAGATTTTCGTTCAAAATCAAGGCATGCGAGAAATTTTACCACAGGCATATAATTGATATCCCGAGGATAAAATTTTGAGCATAACGCAGAGTTTGGTCGAAAAGATCGT
>JBPCUV010000320.1:0-3715 GCA_051010975.1 Desulfocapsaceae bacterium | reverse complement strand
AGATGGTGAGCTTTAGAAGAACTGTAGAAAAATACGGGCCTATTCCCGCCATGAAGGGAATGCTCGCCGTAAAAAGAGAGGATTCCAGATGGCGGAATGTGCGGCCGCCTATTGTACCGTCAAGCACCTCGGATACCGAGGCCCTGATTCAAGAGCTTGGAGGCGAGTTGAATCTTTTATAGCCAAAGGCTGCCCCATAGAAAAGATGTGTGGAATGCAGCTGAAGTGCGAGAGAGAGTCAATGATCCCGCAACTTTCGTTCTATCGCCAGAGTTACTAATATTCGAGCTTAAATTCGGACCTACTCTTTTATGAGGATTCTTCTGATATGACTATTTTTGAAGGAAAAGAGCCTTCGATAGGGGAGGGAGTTTTCATTGCCTCCGGAGCTCTGGTTTCTGGAGAGGTTGAGATAGGAAACGACAGTTCGGTTTTTTATAATACGGTGATCAGAGGAGATGTAAACTCGATAGCGATAGGTTCTGAAACCAATATTCAAGACAATTGCACTCTTCATGTCAGCGGGGCTTACGATCTCGAAGTGGGCAATGGTGTAACTGTAGGTCATAATGCCGTTGTTCATGGCTGCAGGGTCGGGGACAACGTAATGATTGGTATCGGAGCAATCGTGCTTGATGGCGCCGTAATAGGCGCAGACTCAATTGTCGCTGCAGGAAGTCTCGTTCCCCCCGGAAAAACATATCCACCTGGCTCGATGATCATGGGAAGTCCGGCCAAAGTCACACGTGAACTCACCCCTGACGATAAAGCATTTATAACCAGGACAGCAAAAGGGTATGTTAAACTTAAAAACAAATATCTAGGTACTTAACCCGAAACCGGACGGAATGAATTGGACAGTTGTTTCGGGTGGTAAACCTTCTAAGAATTTCAGACTAGGTTTTGTAACAATTCGCAGATGTTTTATCTTTTAGATAAATCTGTTGCAAAATAATCCAGTGCGTTGGCTCCCAGAGGTGTGCGTGTTGGCCTTAAGATCTGCTAAATAGAAAGTAGGCAGATAGCGTAGGCTTCAGGCGACGGTGCAACGCATTTTAAATGAACATCAACCTAAGGAGCAGCTATGAAATTTTGGAAAGGTACTATTGCCGTCACAGCAATTATTCTGGTTGCCTTTGTTTCACAGGTTCAGGCGAAGGAACTGCGAATAGGCACTGCCAGTCAAGGTGGCGCATTCTATCCAGTCGGACAGGCGATTGCCACACTGATAAACAAATACGCTGACGGACTGACGGCTGTGCCAGTCGTCACCCAGGGGTCGGTACAGAACCCTCGTCTTGTGAATTCCGGCGAGATCGATATCGGCATTACCAACAACAATCTGGCACTTTTTGCCAACGAAAAAAAGGGTCCTTACGCCAAGGGCAGCAAGATGGATCTTGCGGCTGTTGGATCGCTGCATTTCAGTATCCTGCATATGATCACCCTGGCAGATTCACCGATCAATACATTTGAAGATATCAAAGGCAAACGTGTTGCGGTTGGTCCGGCAGGTGGGGGGACAATGGGCTTCCTTAACCGTTTGCTGCCCGTTTACGGAATGACAATGGACGACATTAAGCCTAGTTTTCTGGGCTATTCTGACGGCTTCAGCCAGTTGGCCGACGGCAACGTCGACGCAGCTTTTGCACTATCCGGCTACCCTGCAGGAGCAGTGACTCAGGCTCGGGTCACCAAAGAATTAAAGCACATCAAGTTCACCGATGACAAACTCGCAGAACTTCTGGAAAAGTACCCGTTCTACAGCAAGGTTGATGTGGCCAAGGATGTCTATCGTACTCCTGAAGACGGCACTGTCCTGGGGGTTAACAATATGTTGATCGCCAATTCGTCCATGGACGAAGAGACCGTCTACAAGATTACCAAGGCGATTTATGATCACATGGACGAGTTCATGCAGATTAACGCTTATGCCAAGCAGATCGTACCGGAGAATTCGAAAAATCTGACTATCCCATTGCATGCCGGCTCGGCCCGTTACTTCAAATAGGCGAATTGTAGGTTCCGATAACCTTTGTATCGACGCTGACAGGCGGGGCACACCTGGCCAGCCCTGCCTGTCTGCGAAGAGCTGGAATGATTGAAAAAATAAATTGGGCTCTGAACAGGGCGACGGCGATCGTCGCCTTCTCCGTAGGGGCTTATCATCTGCTCAATGTCTCCGGGATAATTGTACGCTCGACACTTGAGGTCCGCATCTTTCACCTGATGATGATGCTGGTCTTGATGTTCCTGACCAAGCCTACCTTCAAGCGGTTTGAGGGCAACATAGTAGACCGGATCGCCAGCCTTCTGTTGGTTGGTGCAGCAGCAGCAAGCGGCATCTATATGCTGGGACGGTGGAAAGATATCGCCATGAGCGGAGGTCTTACCGAACCGTTGGATGCCTGGGTTGGGCTGGGGATAATCATTCTGGTTCTCGAGGGGGCTCGGCGAGGCGTCGGTTTGGTTCTGGCGTTGATCTGCACAACATTTTTCATTTATCCATTCATCAGCCCCTATCTGCCTGGCGTTCTTGAAGGCCGGGGCTATGGTGTATTGCGTCTGTCAGAATTTCTGACCACTACAAGTCAGGGTGTCTACGGTATTCCGATTGGTGTCTCTGCCTCCTATATCATTCTATTCACCATTTACGGCTCGTTTCTCAGTACGTTTGGGGCAGGGGACTTCTTCTTTAAGCTGTCAGAGCGGCTGACTCGGGGCACTCGGGCCGCTGCCGCCAAGACGGCGGTAATTTTCAGCACCTTGCTTGGTATGATTTCCGGGTCGGCGGCGGGTAATGTGGCAGTTACAGGCACCTTGACCATCCCGATGATGAAGCGTGAAGGATACGCTCCGCATCAAGCCGGTGCCATCGAAGCCGTTGTATCGACAGGTGGCCAGATCATGCCGCCTGTAATGGGAGCCGCTGCCTTCATCATGGCCGAGATCATAGGCACCGAATATCGCAATATTATGGTGGCCGGCATTATCCCGGCATTGCTGTTCTTTTCCACCATATTCATGGTTGTTCACCTGCAGGCGCTCAGAAAAGGTATTAAACCGAAGAAGAGGCCAGCTGGTCCCGATGAGCCGATGTGGAAGCTCTTGCTGCGGGGCGGGCAATTCATCATTCCATTTGTTCTGCTGGTCGGGCTTATGGTCTATGGCTATTCGCCGTTTAAAGCGTCCTATGTTTCAATACTTGTGCTCCTTGGTTGCCATATTGTCTGGACATTCGCCTACGAGCGGCGCCTGGACAAGGAATTGATCCAGAAAACTGCCAGCGCCATTACGAAAGGTTCAATGGCAGTAATACCAATTGCCATCGCCTGTGCGGCTGCGGGCATTATCGCCGGGACCTTGGGTATCTCAGGGCTTGGTGCAAAAATCTCAGCGCTGATTATCGATATATCGGGTGGCGTGCCGTTTTTCGCCCTGCTGTTGACCATGTTTACGGCCATTATTCTTGGCATGGGGCTGCCGACAACGGCGGCTTATCTGATCTTGGCCACTGTCGTCGCACCGTCATTGGTTGAACTCGGCGTACCGCTTTTGACTGCCCACATGTTTGTCTTCTTCTACGGTTGTGTTTCGACCATCACGCCGCCCGTGGCATTGGCCTCATATGTCGCTGCAGGTATTGCCGACGCAGATATAAACAAGGTTGGCTGGACTGCCTTTTTTTACGGAATCACCAGCTACATACTGCCTT
>JBPCUV010000319.1:0-4497 GCA_051010975.1 Desulfocapsaceae bacterium | reverse complement strand
TGTCGGTTTATCCCATTGGGGCTGGTGTAAGCCTGGGAAAACACGTTAAAAAAGGTGTGAAAATAATTAAAGACTCAGGCTACACCTACCAGGTCGGGGGCATGTCGACGTCGGTCGAGGTACCAGATCTGCAGGAATTGTTTGAGTTGATAGATAAAATTCGCCAGGCTCAACTCGACGAAGGAGCTGAGCGCATCATCATCGAGCTCAAAGTAGATGATCGCAGGGACAAGGACGCCACGCTGCGAGGAAAAATAGAATCAGTATCATCCTGAGCCGGATTGTAGAAAATAATGCACCAGACCCAGCAGTGAAACCATGGTTTAATATACAGGCTGATGAGAATAAGGGTGGAACACTCTTCGACGAATGGCCGGATCGTTACGATCAATGGTTCGAAACACCCATCGGCAGGCTTGTCCGGGAATATGAAGCGGAATTACTTCATGAGCTGCTTGACCCGAAACCTGGTGAATTTCTTCTCGACGTAGGCTGTGGAACAGGCATATTCACCGGCTCGATTTTATCCACTGGAGCCGTAGTCGTCGGATTAGATATATCGATACCCATGGTTGCCAGAGCTTCCAGCCGTTTCCAGAGACAACCTTTTTCCCCGCTGGCCGGCAATATGTTAACCTTACCTTTTGCCAGCGGATCGTTTGACAAGGTATATTCGATGACGGCATTGGAATTTGTCGACGATGCCCAGGCTGCTGTGGCGGAATTGCAGCGGGTGACCAAAGCCGGGGGAAATATCGTCTTGACCACTTTGAACAGACACAGTCCCTGGGCTGAGCGACGCTTGAAGGCCGGAGATGAGGGACATGAGCTCTTCCAGTCCATGGTTTTCAGATCACCTGCCGAAATCAGGCGACTGATTCCAGAGGGGGCGAAGCTGAAGACGGCCATACATTTTCAGAAAAACGAAGATACTGTCCGGGCTCGGCAAATCGAGGTACAAGCTCAGGCTGATAACTCTGAGACGGGTGCCTTTCTTGCCGTATCCTGGATGAAAAATCATTAAATAATTTAAAATCAAAGTACCCAAACCCGAGGTCCGAGGAGGAACGAAATGATTACCGAAAGTTTCGTCAAGAAGATGGAGGAAATTGTCGGCAAGGAATATGTACGAACGTCCGCTGCCGATATGGAGCTATATTCCTACGATGCGTCCCTAGTGGCCGGCAAGCCCGGACTGGTGGTTTTCCCAGGATCGACGGAAGAGGTTTCAAAAGTAATGAGGGAGGCGCACCAGGCTGGGGTTCCCAATGTGGGACGCGGATTTGCAACCAACCTGTCCGGCGGCACCATCATCCGGTTCGAAGGACTGGTAATCGTTCTGGCCCGCTTAAACAAGATTCTCGAGATCCATCCTGAAAGCAAGTATGCCGTAGTGCAGACCGGTGTCACCAACCTCGAACTGCAGGAAGCTGTCGCTCCTCTGGGTATCTTTTACGCCCCGGACCCGGCCAGTCAGAAGGTTGCCACCATTGGCGGCAACATC
The DNA here is from genome assembly GCA_051010975.1 of Desulfocapsaceae bacterium. Taxonomy (GTDB): domain Bacteria; phylum Desulfobacterota; class Desulfobulbia; order Desulfobulbales; family Desulfocapsaceae; genus JABDQA01. The sequence continues at coordinate 2,993 of JBPCUV010000319.1, read as the reverse complement.
GGGGAGAACTCTGGTGGTCCCCGCTGCCTCAAATACGGGGTCACCTCCAATCACATTCTCGGTATGAAGACCGTGCTCTCGGACGGTGAAATAGTCGATATCGCCGGCCCGTCTCTCGATCCGCCGGGTTACGATGTCCGCGGGCTTATGGTCGGCAGTGAGGGCTGCCTCGGTGTGGCCACCGAAATCACCGTGCGGATAATCCCCAAGACCGAATCGGTCATCACCATGCTGGCCATCTACGATGATGTCTCCAATGCCGCCACTTCGGTTGCTGAAATCATGCGGGCCGGTATCGTTCCTCTGACCCTTGAAATGATGGATAACACCATCATCCAGGCAGTTGAGAAGGGTGGACCATGCGGTTATCCGGTCGATGCTGCCGCGGTACTGATCATTGAGGTCGAAGGAATCAGCACCGGTTTGAAAGAACAGGCGGAAAAGGTGGATAAGATCTGCATGGAATCCGGCTGCCGCGAGGTGCGTACCGCCAAAAATCAGGCTGAAAGAGAACTGCTCTGGAAAGGCCGCAAAGGCGCCTTTGGAGCGATCTGTAACCTGTCGCCCAACTATCTTGTCAACGACGGCTGTGTGCTGCGAAGTGATTTGCCGGAAGTTCTGAAACGGGTGAAAGAGGTCTCGGATCAGTATGGCTGCCCGGTGGGCAACGTTTTCCATGCCGGTGACGGCAATCTTCACCCTCTGCTCATGTTTGATTCAAGAAATGAAAAAGAGCTTGAACAGGTGCACAAGGCCGGCTGGGACATCATGGAGATCTGTGCAGAATTTGGCGGCACAATTTCCGGGGAGCACGGCATCGGTGAAGAAAAACGTGAAGCCATGAAGATGATTTTTTCCGGGCATGATCTGAATACACAGCAGCATCTGAAAAGTGCCTTTGATCCTAAAAATCTGCTCAACCCCACCAAGATCATTCCACTGCCACCCGAGGGCTCCGACAAACTGCCGGACAGTGAGCCGACGATCCTTAAGCGCATGGGTGGAAAGAAGGCGGAAGGTGTCACTGAGACCATAGAGGCTGTCCGTTCTGCTCTGGCCGAAAATAAAGCAATCAGGATAGCTGGCAAGGGGTCTTTCAATGGCTTCGGCAATCAGCTCAGTAAAGAAAGTGTGGTGATTGACAGCCTGAAAATGAATGATTTCATCGAATACGATCAGGACAACCAGTTTATCACTGTCGGCTCCGGGGTGACCCTTGGTGCGCTGCAGGAAAAGCTTGGTGAAAAGAACCAGTGGCTACCGATCAGACCGCCTTTCGGTGCCACCGACACCACCATTGGGGCCATGGTTGCCACCGCCGCGGTGGGTCCTGAAAGGCTGGCCTATGGTGCTCCACGGGATATGTTGCTCGGACTTCAATATATCGACAGCAGCGGCAGCATGGTTTCCGCCGGAGGCAGGGTAGTAAAAAATGTCGCCGGCTACGACATGACCAGGTTGTTGACCGGTTCACTTGGAACACTTGGTTTTATAACCGAGGCGACCTGGAGGATCGGCACCAGGCCGGACACCTGCAAAAAGATCTCCGGATCCGGCACTATCGATGAGTGCTTCGCAGCTGGTTTGCAGATCGTCAACTCTAATCTGCTGGCCGCTCTAGTGACGATAACACCTGAAGCCGGTCAGGCGACCCTGACAGTAGGCTTCGAGGGGTTGGAACTGGTGGTCGATTCTCAGCTCGAGCGCTGTGGCGAGGTGATGAAGTCGGGCGGCTTGAAATTTGCGGATGCCGAACAGTATCCAGTGATTGAAGGGTTTTTGCTCCCTGTCTTTGCTTCGATCTGGGAGGCTCCTTTCGTGCTTCAGGCCGATGTCGTTATTAAACATGGTGCCGAGTTCGTCTCCCAGCTTTCTCAGAGTTCCACACCGACGTCGCTGGTGCTGGATATCGCCGGCGGACGAATCCATGCCGGATTTGAAGCCTTGACCGGCAGTCAATGGGCTGGGATAGACGGTGCCTCGATTAAATTCAAAGGACATAGCAAGCTGCTGAAAGCTTCTGAGGAATTTGCCAAAGAGAATGATCTTTTCGGGGCATCACGTCAGGATTGGCGGCTCAGTCATCTGATAAAGAACGCCCTCGATCCCCACAATATTTTTGCGCCCGGGGCATTGCCCGGAAGGGTATGATCGGGGAAGGGGATTCCACCGAGGGATTTTATTGAAACTTACATTGAGGATATAAGTTATGACTGTGTCAGCCAATTATGATGCCATTGCGCAATGCAATAAATGCGGGTTTTGTCATGTCGCCTGTCCAATTTTCAGGGCAACGGGGCATGAATCCGGGGTAGCAAGGGGACGTCTGGCCCTGCTTCGCGGAATCATCGAAGAACGAATCGAATGGAACGAGGAGATGGAAGATCCTCTGTTCACCTGTCTGGGGTGCGGTGCCTGTACCACCAATTGCTTCGGCTCGGTGCCAACAGCCGATCTGGTGCTCAATGCCCGCTCGGAATATTTTGATAAAGTAGGGAAAAAACCGGCTCACCGATTGCTTTTCGAGCATCTGCTGCCATACCCCAAACGGCTGCATCTAGCTGCTCGGACTGCAGCACTCGGTAAAAACAGCGGAGCCTCAAAACTTGCCAACGCGCTCGGCCTGCTGCGTATTTTCGGTCGCGATCTGCCAAAAGCGGAAGGTATTGTCGAGAAACTGCCGATGTCTTCTTTTCGGGGAACGACCAAACCGCAAACTTATACAGGACAAGGTAAAGATCTGAAGATTGGCTATTTTGTCGGCTGCGGTGTCGATGTCATCCAGGTGGATGCCGGCGCGGCCACTTTCGAATCCCTCAAGAAGATTGGCAAATCGGTGACGGTTCTGAACAATTGCTGCTGTGGCTTGCCGCCCTGGAGTTATGGTGATATTGACAACACCAAGGTGCTCGCCGAGAAGAATCTGCAGATCTTTGCCGAGGCCGATGTCGATGTTATCGTCACCGACTGCTCCAGCTGCGCCTCTTTTCTCA
>JBPCUV010000318.1:0-2802 GCA_051010975.1 Desulfocapsaceae bacterium | reverse complement strand
ACATCCATGCTGACCCAGGGATGGTTGTACCAGGAATCGTGGGCCTTGCCGAGATTCAGCGGAGCAGAGTCTCCCACGTCAAGTATATTGAGGTTGGGCCTGTCCATCGCCTTGATTATGGTTTGAGTTTCGATCTCGTCCAGCTCGCTGACATTCGGCCGACCCAGTCGCGACACCCCATTCTGCATAGCTGAGAACCTGAGAACAGAATCCTGCCTGTTGAGATTTATGGTCGTGCGAGAAACGATGTCTTTGAATTTTAAATAACGTTCGATAAACGGTTTAAAGGCGGTGTCCGGTGCGGCAAAGTATACTTCCCCAATGCGCAGCCTTTGCCGCAGCTGCGCCGCAGACTCATCCGAGTACTTGTCTCTTAAGTAGACAAGCCCCGGGGCGACCATCTGCGCCCCGGCACTATAGGCCAAAATATTGATGTTTCGGGCCTTTGTGTGGGTGCTCAGAAGTTCGATCAACCGGGCAAAAGCGGGTATCGTTTTTTTGGCGTGAAGAACATCGGTCTTGTACTTGAGGAGATTCTCGGCCGACGGCCAGGAAAAGGTCAGGACGATGGTGTTGTGTCCGGTAAAATGGAAAAATTGAGAGCCCTGAGCCGTGGCCCGGTAAAAATTGCTGTTTGCCCCGTGGATGTAGACAAGAATGTCTTTGTCGAAAGCTCTTTCAAGGAGTTTGTTTATTTCATCAAAGTAACCGTCAATCTGGGGAGAAATCACCTCAGATTCTAAATCGAGTTCATACACCCCTACCTCCCGGCTGAATTCGTTGGTCAGCAGCAGATCCTGCGAACGCTCTGATTTCAGGGATTCGGCAAGAATTTCTTCCCAACTCTGGCCTTCTTCACCGACGCGATAGGCGGTCCAGCCAAACCTGAGCGTGTCTCCTGGGAATATTGTGTACCCTCTTGATGAGCTTTCCGGGTCGATAGGGCTACGATTTGTCGCATACAGTGTATAGAGGAGATTGTCTTCCTCCAGGTTCAAAGTCCGGGCAAACAGATCACCGTCTGGTCTCAGGGCCACGGGCGAAGGCATCAGATAGACTTTTGATTGACAGCCTGAAATCACAAAAGAGATAAAAATAAGGAGGAGCACCCGCACATCGGGCTTGCCCTTGTTTTTCAGTCTCACCCTCCACTCACCTGCCATAACGCCCATCCACCATTGTTTATCAGCAACGGCCCCTACCTTCCCCCGGATAAACCGACCTCGGGCAACACGGACTCAGCTTTTTGTTTTCCACTCTTCACTTTGGGCCAGGCAGTCCTGGCTCAGGCCAGGGCATCCCGGAGTTTATTGCAGGTCCTCAGGACCTGCGTCGCCATAATACTCCGAGGTGAAATTTCTGTAAATCTTCTGAACCGAAGAATCACTGTAAAAGGCAAGAAACAGATCCAGGAGGACAGGACGAGGGAACTCAATCCGTCATTGCAGCCTATCAAGTCACTGACGACATAGCTCAGTTTCTCTACTTCTTGATCGGTGCTGTAGCCAGTCGTTTACGTTTCATTATTTTCGGCAGTTCCCAACCCTTGTGGACCATTATCACATTGCCGGCAAGTATCAACACGATCCCTGTCACTGCATTTGGTGTCCACCTGTAACCTTCCCATATCGTTGAAATGACCAAAGCCACTATGGGAAAGAGCAAGGTGGCGTAGGCTGCCCTGTCAGCCCCGATATTACCAACCAACGCCAGATAGCAGCCGAAGGCGATGATTGATCCGAAAATGGCAAGATACACAAGGGACCCCGCATACATCAGGGTTGGTTCAAAGGTGAAGGGTTTGCCACTGACCACAGCAGTCGCAAGTAATGCGAGAGCTCCATATCCCATGCCAAAGGCATTGGTCTGTACAATCGGCAGGTTATTGTCTCTTTGATTATAAGCAGAGGCAATATTGCCAAATGAGGCAAGCAGGGTTGCACCAATAGACAGCAGCACGCCTCGAATTCCATGGTTGTCCAAAGAAAAAGCAGATATCTCTGGACGAAAAACCAGGATGATGCCGGTGAGACCCATCAACCCGGCCACGATCACCTTTTTTTCGATGGGCTTTTTTAAAAAAAGGGCACTGTTTACCACATTCATCATAAGAATGGTGGAAAACAACACAGCCGCCAAACCGCTGGCTATATAAAGTTCTGCTATATAAAAGAGCAGATAGTTAAACCCGAACAATAAGAGCCCCTGGGTCGCCATGAAAAAATGCTGCTTCCTGGAAAAGTGCATATTTAATTTGAAGACTCTGCACCAAATAACAAGCAGCACAGAAGCCAGTGTGAAACGATAAGCCACCGAAACCACGGGATCGACGACACCGAGCTGCATCTTTATGGCAATCCAGGTAGATCCCCAGATTAAGACAGTTGCTGTATAGAAAAGAAAGTTCTTCATTCTCTCTCCGGCAGGTAAAAGATAGCCGGTCTTCTAGAATTTTTTGTGCACATTAACCAGGAAAACCAGAAGACCATAGCCAATTGCAAAAAACGATATAAAATTTATTGACCTGTCTATAGCTTCACACCTTATCTTTCTCGAGAAATGATCGTTTAATTTTTCAATGACGAGGACGAACAAATGACAGGCGATAGATTTAACAGGGTGTATCAGACACAACTTAACTCGACGCCCGAAAAGGTTTTTCCACTTTTGTGTCCGGTACGGGAATATGAATGGATTCCACAATGGCAGTGTGAGATGATCTATTCTCGATCCGGCGTCGCCGAGCTCGGGTGCGTGTTCTCAACCGATTTCAAGGATAGTTTTGGCAGGGAGGTATGGTGT
>JBPCUV010000317.1:0-4513 GCA_051010975.1 Desulfocapsaceae bacterium | reverse complement strand
TGCAGGTCATACTCGACCTTGCGTTTCTTTAGAAGATTTACTGCTGGAGTCATGGACCGGGGTTCTCTTAAAATTCAAAAAGCCCCCGGGAAAACAACCGTTCTCCGGGGGCTTTGGATAGTGCGACTAACTGATAGAAGGGGTACGATCAGTCTTCTATATTGAACCGGGCCAGTTCTTTTTCTCCCGGGATATACTCACCGACCGGCACCAGTTTTTTGTTAAATTTTGCGCAATCGACGATTACTCTCCAGAGGGCATCCAGCTCCTTTGCTTCCTGCGGATTCTCAGGGGTTAATTCTACCAGTGTTTTGTCTCGGGTGATTTTCATGACTCCCTCTCTTGTTTAAGTTCTTTTCTCAACCAATTGTCTCTTCTGCTAATCTATGAAAATACAACGTCAAGATCTGTAAAACCGGTTCGATCCAAACCGTGAAACTTAAATCATGTCTGTGTGAAAAGACATAGATAATTAATAGATCATTATACGAAAATTGCCAGTATCAATTTGACAGGTTGGAGTGCATGAGGCGGAAGCGGTGAAAAAATAGTGACAAAATGGCTCGGAGGATTACTTTTCTCTGATGCACAATTACACAGCTGCATAAGACCAAGCATTCCATTAGGGTATCAGGTGCGTGCGATGAGCAGGCGGAGGCCTTGAGCAATCACCGCAGTAAGCAACACCGCATGATGGAATAAAACGGGCTTATGTCGAATAAATCAAAGGATATTCCATGAATAGTTTTGAAGCCGACTGTCAGCCCGTGTTAATCGGCAGTCTTCCCCACCTTGATCACCGTGATGCTGTCAAGCTGATCTTCAACCACACACCGCAGATTCCAATCTGGCCGCAACTCCCTCACTATCGCAGGGAGGGGATGCTGCATCAGTTTCTGCCAGGGTTGCCGGGTATTACACAGAAGGAGGATAAAGTCTATATCGATTCTTCTGCAGAAAGCTTTGAAAATGATTTCTTGAGCTTCTTTGAAGACTATCTTGGCGTGGTCGAAGGTGCGGTTGAATTGAGTGACTCACGCTTTGCAATGGCTACGGAGGATGCCCCCGGTTTTGAGCTTTTCCTGGAGGAGGCTCGCCAACGACAAGATGATTTGATTGGTTTGAAAGGGCAGATCACCGGACCGATAACCTTTTGCACAGGGCTGACCGATCAGGACGGAAGGGCGCTTTTTTATGACGAGCAGCTTCGCGATGCCGCAGTCAAACTACTTGCCATGCGAGCCAGATACCAAACCCGGAAGATGGCCCAGATCAAAGACAGGCCGCTATTGTTTTTCGATGAACCCGGTCTGGCTGGATTTGGATCTTCGGCCTTTATCACCATTACTCCGGAGGATATCAGTAACTGCCTGACCGAGGTTTATGATGGCGTCAGAGAAGAGGGCGGGCTGACCGGTGTGCACGTCTGCGCCAATACGGAATGGCCGGTTATTTTAGACACGGGAGTCGATGTCGTGAGTTTCGACGCCTACTCATTTTTTGACAAGCTTGTGCTTTTCAGTGATCAACTCGTGGCATTTTTTCATCGAGGCGGCATCCTGGCTTCCGGAATCATACCGACCACGGCCGAGTTAATTGAAGGCGAAACCACTGAAAATCTGGTGGACAGATGGATTGGGCAGCTCGAGCAGCTCGAAGAACTCGGCATACCAAGAGAGCAGGTGGTCAAACAAACCCTGATTACTCCAAGCTGCGGGACTGGCACAGTTACTGAACAGCAGGCCCGCTGGGTACTGGAAATGACCAGAGATGTTTCAGCTGCAATCAGAGGGCGTTTTCTCTAATGGACGATCAAATTCTGCGTCTCAGTTGGGCACCTGACGGCACAGCCGATTGCAGTTGTTTACTGATCATACCTGAAAGAGCAGTCGATGAACCGGGCTATATTAGAGCAGTGCATCCCTCCGGGACGATCAATAAACACGAGTTCCACGCCCTGGCCCAGACTGGCTACTATCAGCTTCAGGATGATGAGCTCGACTACTGTGAAACTGAGGGACTGATGGCGGTGGTCAGTGGCGAGGAGAAGGAATCGCTGAAAGACGGCATGATTCTGTTCCGGGATACCAGCGGCTCAATACGGGCGGTGCTTCACCCGTTGGCGAATCCCAAAAAGCTTCTGGAGACTGCCAACCGTTTCTGTACCAGGTGGGTGAGGCTCGATATTTAAAAAGTCCTATTTTTAAAAGTGAGTAACTGGAACAATTTAAAGGAAAAGACCAGAGGACAGGTAGCCATGCAGCGCGTCAGTGTATTTCAGCAGAACGGCAGCGGTGAGAGAAAAATCGAAGCAGTGAGGAAGTTCGGCAGCGACGTCATAGCCCTCGATGTTGTCTCGATCGACGCGGACCTGCCAGATATTCTCGATGACACCAGCCCCTATTTGCCCGCCAACCTCGAAGCTGATCTGGTGCTTGATTTTCTCACGCATAAGGATTTGTCTATCGATCTGGCTGCCATGTGCGCAGCAAAAGATATCCCCGTAATTGCCTCCGGCAAAAAACTGTCAAACAAATGGGTGTTGACGCCGCCCACCTGATGCGGACTGCCAAGGCAGGACGGTCTTGGAAACTATGGCGACCGGTTTGGCGCCCCCGAGTTCGAGGTGGAAATTGAAGATGGCGTCATCAAAGATGTTCGGGTCATCCGGGGAGCCCCCTGCGGAGCTTCCTGGGAGGCTGCCAGACGGATGCTCGGTGTCGATATCGAAGAAGCCCCGAGAAAAATGGGTTTAGACACCCAATTTTATTGTTTCGCTGACCCGGCCGGCTGGGATCCGATCCACGGTAAGAGTCCGGTTCATTTTGCCGGGAAGGTACACAGTAAGGCACTGACCGATGCCATAAAAAAGATTCTCAAAGCGTTGTAGCACGGGTCTCATACGATCCCGATGGACAGCCGCAAGGACCGCTACTATTCTCGCAATGTGTTCGGTGTCTCGGTCGTCGAGCTTTTCTGGGGACTTGGGTTTCCCATCGTCCTGGAATCGACTTTTCTCCAGCTTTTTCTGAAATCGCTGGGTGCCTCCAGTCTGCTTATCGGCAGTGTCCCGTTTTTGTTCATTATCGGCATTTCCTGTTTCCCTCTTTTTGCCAGTTATTACTCAAGAAATTACCGCTTTAAACGTCCCCTGGTGATCGGTTTACACCTGGCGGCGGCCATTCTGGTGTTCGTCTTCGGTATCATTCTGTTGATTATCAAAGACGTGGCCTACATTCTACCGTTTTTCCTGGTTTTTTATGCGCTCTTCTCCATTTCATTGGGGATGGGGATACCGGTGTGGCTCAATTATCTGGTCAGAATATTCTCCGAGGCCAAAACGGTCCCTGGACTTGGCTATATGATGATGTTTCAGAACATCGGCAAGATCATTTCCAGTTTTTTTATTCTCAAAGTAGTTGAGAAGTTTGCCTTTTCACCTACTAGCTCGGCCTGGGTATTTATGTTAACCGGTCTGTTCTTCGCTCTCGGTTCTATCAGTTTTCTTTTGACCAAAGAAGAGGCTGACCCAGAGGATCCGGAACCGGACGACAAAACATTTTTACGGCATATCCACGAGTCTCTCGCCGACATCACGGCAAACAGAAAGTTTCTGCTCTTTCTGGCCGCTGATCTCGATTTTTACGTGATCCTGACCGTATTTTCTTTCTACGCAAACTATGCGGTCGGTTTTTACGGGGTGGCTCCGGCCGTGGCCGCTGGGTTCTTCGTAGCCTGTATATATGGCGGGTCGATAACCGTCAATATCCTGTTGGGGGCTATGAACTTGTTGAATCTTAAACAGAAGTTCATTCTCTCCAAATTCGTCACCCTGGCCCTGCTCACTCTGCTCGTTTTTTTCCCGTCAGCGCCAGCCTTCTTTGTCATCAGCTTCATGCTCGGCTTTGTCCGGGCCATCCGCAACGTCGTCTATCCGCCATCGGTGAAGAGGTTTGCCGCCAGAACCGATGCCACCCCATACTTTTCGATGGCCCCGGTCCTTACCCTGCCTTTCGCGGCCGGTTACCCGCTGCTCTTTGGCAAGATGCTCGATCATTTCGCCTGGCTGCAGCAGGATAGCTACCGACTGCTCTTCGGAGTCTCGGCCGGCATCATCCTGATCACCCTCTATCTGAGTTTCAAGGTCGACTACAGCAGGGCCTAATGCTGATCAGAAGACCTGCAAAATTGTAAATCTATTCCACCCGAATATTGATTTCTTTATACACGCTCCTACATTGTAGGATGAGCGGCTCGTTGTTCAGGCGTACATAAAAAAACTGTATTCCGAACTTAACTTCAGATTAGTCAATTCACTGAGGTAGATCATATGATTACGAAAATTAGGATTTTAATTATTGGTTGGATTGTATTTTCGGGTTTGTCTGCGCAACCCACCTATGCGCTTTTCTTTGAACATGATCCGGATGATCCTGAAACCAATGCTCCTATGCGTGAGGGTGAAAAAGCGGTGATACCGCTTGATACTGGCGACCCGGGGTACAATGTCTGG
>JBPCUV010000316.1:0-6248 GCA_051010975.1 Desulfocapsaceae bacterium | reverse complement strand
CGGTCGAGTTTCTGGCCCAGAACGGCGGTGATTGTGAAGATTTTTCCATCGCCAAATATTTCACTCTGAAAAAGCTTGGTGTAGATGAAACCAAGCTGAATCTGACTTACGCCAAAGCTGTGGAACTCAACCAGGCCCATATGGTTGTCACGTACTACGGGCAACCAGAAGCTGAACCACTGATTCTCGACAATCTAATCGATGAGATCAAACCAGCGTCTCTGCGTCCGGATCTCCTACCGGTCTTCAGCTTTAACGGTATCGGGCTTTGGCTTGCCAAAGAACGCGGCAGAGGGAAGCTGGTTGGTAATAGTTCCCGCTATAAACACTGGCAGGACCTGCTGGGCAGGATGCCCGAAGGACTCAATTGAGGTAAGGTTATGACACTGCACAGACAACTCCTTCTCTTTACACTTATCCTCTGTTTCTTTCTGTTTGCCGGGGTATGGTTCTACAAACTCCAGACCACCAGAGTGTTTCTGCAAAACCAGCTTGAAGTTCACGCCCAGGATACCTCCACCTCCCTGGCTCTGTCGCTGTCGCCTCTGGTCGAAAAAGGTGACCTGGCCGGTGTCGAAACGATGATGAATGCAATATTCGATCGCGGCTATTATCGGGAAATCATATTTTCAGATATCGATGGCATAGTGGCGGTCAAGCGGTTGTTGCCGATCAGTGTTGACGGGGTACCGGACTGGTTTATAAAAATGCTTTCTGTTGAAGCCCCCGGAGGAGAGTCACTGATCATGGCCGGTTGGAAACGTGCCGGCACGCTCTACGTGGAGAGTCATCCCGGATATGCTTACCAGACGCTGTGGCAGACTTTCATTCGCATCACCGGCTATTTCCTGCTGACCGGACTTATCGTTTTTATCATAGGAAGTACGGCCCTCAGGTATCTGCTCCGTCCTCTGCGCCGGGTCGAAGAACAAGCCGATGCGATCTGCAGAAGAGAATATACCATCCAGGAGCCCCTGCCTAAAACCAGGGAACTCAAGCGCGTAGTGACATCAATGAACAAAATGACCACCCGGGTGCGGGAAATGTTTGAAGAGCAGTCCCTTCTTGCCGAGAAACTGAGGGAAAACGCCTATGGCGATCCCTTGACCGGGCTCGGAAACCGACGGTTTCTTGAAGGACAGATCGATGGAACGATGGCCGACAGTGCCAAAGTGGTTAAGGGAGTGTTTTTATTTATACAGGTTCAGGAGCTTCAGAAAATCAACGAAGAAAAAGGCTATGGTGCAGGCGACGAACTGCTGGCGAGAACAGCTGAAATCATCGACGATCTGCTCGGTCCAGAAATACCCCATAGTGCGGCACGGCTTACCGGCGGCGACTTTGGTGTATTTCTGCCTGATGCCGACAAAGAAGACGGGGGGCAGATCGCGGCGAAAATTGCCGACCGTCTGGCCGCCTTGTCCAGCGAGGGCCTGACCGTTTCAGATTTCGTCTGCAGTGTCGGCGGTGTTTATTACAGCAGCCACTGCAGTTTCAGGGATCTGCTGGCCAAAGCCGACACTGCCCTGGCTACCGCGAAGCATGGAGGCCCCAACAACTGGCACCTCGAACCGGCCCATTGCGAGGACGGGCAGACGGTGCAAGGCAAAGTGTGGTGGCGTCAGAACCTGGAACAGTCTCTGGCCGACCGGGCGATCAACCTCTACGGCCAGCATGTGGTAAAAACCGGCTCCCCCTCGGAGCCCCTTCACATGGAATTATACTCCCGGATTACCATCGATCGGGATAACGAGGTGCCTGCCGGAGTTTTTATTCCGCTGGCAGAACGGGCAGACGTGATCACCCAACTTGACCGCAAAGTGATTGAACTGATGTTGGATGCCCACCCATCCTGGCAGGACAGACAATTGGCTGTAAACCTTTCAGTGACCTCTACTCTGGACAAAGAGTTTGTCGACTGGCTGTCTGGTCAGTTAGAGAATCTGGCTGACAGGACTCTGAAAATCTACTTTGAGCTTTCCGAGATCAGTGTGGTTCGAAATATCGATTCTGTAACCGCCTTCAGCCGGCGCATCAGAGAGCTGGGACATCATGTCGGCATCGACCATTTTGGGAAAAGTTTCAGCAACTTCGGCTACCTGAAGTCACTCCAGCCCGAGTACGTCAAAATAGACCAAAATTTCACACGAGAGCTTGAATCCGGCAACCGTGACGCCTATTTCTTTATCAGTTCGCTGAGAAGTGTGGCTCACAGCCTTGATATCAAGGTGATTGGCGAGGGAGTGGAAACCGAACGACAGCTCTCAATGTTCGAAGAGCTCAAGGTAGACGGCTTTCAGGGCTATATTGTCGAGCAGCCGATACTGTTGACCTCAAAGTTCTGATTAGATAATGCCCTCTGTCTACAAAATGTCGTCGACGGTCAGATCGGCTCCAACCTCCTGCATTCGGCGACGAACGTCTTTTCTAGTGCCAAGTTTGGCCCTGGCCTCCTCGGGCAGGTCGGTCAACATGATGACATTGTTGCGGATCAACACCTCGATAAGGTCATCGAGGACCCTGATCATCTTCTTGTCGGCCTCCTCCAGCAGTGCCTCATAGGTGTTCTGATCGCTATCACTGGCCAGAAATTCCTGCAGCTCCTGCTCGTCGACGGGGGTAAGCTCAAGCCCATCGGCTTCCTTGTTTTTACGTATGGAGACAATATTGCCTTGTTTATCCCTTTCAGCATAGAACATGAGGTCCCTCCAGATGAATCTGCTGTTGTCGGTCTCCTATGATTATACCCAATGATCTTAAAATTCTCCTGTATTTCTAAATTTTCTATTTTTCTTTTAAATATCTAACATGTATCATTGTATGAGTGAAAATATTCCGGGGACTCCATGACGCATCAATCAGTCAGTAAAACAACCACACAAACCACGCCGATCACCTCGAAAAAAAAAACCGAGGCGTCGTGGAAGATCAGCAATGTCAGCGACACCATCGATGACCCGATTGCCGACTGCCTGGTAATTCTCTCCAAAATATACGGCCAGCCCATCTCCAGAACTGCCCTTCGGGCCGGTCTGCCGCTGGAAAACAATCGTTTGTCAGTGGGCCTCACAGCTCGGGCAGCAGGCAGGGCCGGACTCTCTTCCCGGGTTTTATCACGTTCGCTGAAACAGATTTCACCCCTGGAGCTGCCCTGCATTTTGCTGCTCGATCCGGACAAGGCATGTGTGCTTACCGACATTAACTACGAGAGCCAGATGCTGACCGTAATAATTCCCGAATCAGGCATGGGCAAGGAAACTCTAGCCATTGCCGATGTGGAAAAGAGCTACAGCGGCTATGCAATATTCGTCCATCCATCCTTTGATCGGATAAAGGACACCTCCAGCCTGGAACGACCCAAGAAGAAAAGCTGGTTCTGGGGAAAAATGCTCTCTTCATGGCGCATCTACCGGGATGTACTGGTGACCTCTTTTCTCATCAACGTCATGGGGCTGGCGACACCCTTTTTCATCCTCAACGTCTATGACCGGGTTATTCCCAACAGTGCTTTTGAGACACTCTGGGTCCTGGCTATAGGTATCGCCATCGTTTATTTCTTTTCACTTCTGATGCAGAGTCTTCGCGGCTATTTCGTCGATCTGGCGGGACAAAAAGCGAGTCTCAACATGTCCGCCGAGCTGATGGAGAAAACGCTGGGCATGAAGATGTCTTCCAGGCCTGAATCAGTTGGTTCATATTCCAATAAAATCCAGCAATTCGATTCGATTCGTGATTTCATTACCTCATTCTCGATTACGGCACTGATCGACATGCCATTCGTAGCACTGGCTCTACTCGTCATCTGGTACCTGGCAGGACCGATCGTCTTAATCCACATTATTGCCATCTGCTTTTTGCTTCTCTATTCAATTGTCATTCATCGCCCGTTGAAAACCGCAATAGAAAACACTTATCAGGCAACTTCGAAGAAAAACGCCATCCTGGTGGAAGGTCTCAACGGGCTGGAAAATCTTAAAATGCTCGGGGCCGAGAACAAGGTTCAGAAGGACTGGGAAGATTCCATCTCTCTTATTACCCGCTGGGGGTCGCGGTCAAGGTTCCTGTCGACTTCGGTCAACCATATCGCCTCGTTCGTTCAGAACGGAACCGTGGTAGCAGTTGTCATCGCCGGCGTCTATGCCATTTCCGAAGGCTTTTTGACCCAGGGCGGACTCATTGCTATCGTCATTTTGACCCGACAGGCCATCGCCCCAATGACGCAGTTCGTTGGACTCCTGGCCCGCTACCACCGGGCCCGTACCGCCTACCAGACCCTCAAGAAGATGATGATGGTCCCGGTCGACCGCCCACCCGAATCTACCTTTCTGCACCGGGCCACCCTCCGGGGGGAGATAGAATTCAAGAATGTCTCTTTCAAGTATCCCGACCAGAACGCCTATGCGCTCAAAGACGTCTCTTTCTCCCTAAAGGCGGGGGAGCATGTGGGATTGATCGGTTCTATCGGCTCCGGCAAGTCCACATTGGGCAAGCTCTTAATTGGGCTTTACGATCCGGAGGAGGGAATGGTTACCGTCGATGGTACCGATACCCGCCAGATTGATCCCAATGACCTGCGCTACTTTATCGGTTGCGTACCGCAGGACATCACCCTGTTTCGGGGATCTGTGAAAGAAAACATCATCATGGGCCATCCTGATGTTGACGACGAAGCGATATTACGGGCCGCTCAGTTGTCCGGTGTCAGCGAAATCGTCAAGAAACATAGCGCCGGCTTCGATATGCCGGTGGGCGAACAGGGCAGGAGCCTGTCAGGCGGGCAACGCCAGACAGTGGCTCTGGCCCGGGCAGTACTCCATGACCCCCCGATTCTGATTCTCGATGAACCAAGCAGTTCAATGGACGCCAGGACCGAGCGGCAATTGTGCAATCATTTGAAAAGTATCCTTGATGGAAAGAGCCTGCTGCTGGTCACCCATCGCGCCTCCCTGCTGACTCTGGTCGACAGGGTGATTGTCCTCGATAACGGATCAATCCGGGCAGACGGCCCCAAAGACAACATTCTCGAAGCGATTCAGCGTGGCCAACTGAGTTTATAGGAGAGAAACGAACGGTGAGCAACAAGGTAGCGGAGAAAAAGATTCGCCAGAAAGATCTGGGGCTGGTGACCGACATCAGGACCACCATTCTGATCGAATCTCCACGCGGCGGCAGATCGTTAATCTGGCTCACCCTGATTCTCTTTGGTTGTGCAATTTACTGGGCCGCGATATCGGAAGTGGAGGAAGTAACCAGAGGAATGGGCAAAGTCGTTCCCTCCAGTCAGATTCAGATCGTCCAGAATCTTGAAGGGGGTATTCTTGCTGAAACCTATGTCAACATCGGTGATATCGTAGAAAAAGGGCAAATGCTGATGCGGCTTGACGAAAAAAGATTTTCAGCGCCTTACCGGGAATACCGCCTGAAATATCTGGCTTTGACAGCAAAGGCTGCCCGTCTTACTGCAGAGACAGAAATCAGTGAGATGATGCTCCCGATAGAAATAGAAAAAGAAAACTCTGCCATTGCCGCCCGGGAATGGCAGCTCTTTAACTCGCGCAAGACAGAACTGGCAACAACCATTGAAATTCTAGAAGAAAAAGCCAAGCAGCGCCGACAGGATATTGCCGAACTCGAGGAAAAGCAAACCGAATTGACAAGGACCTATCGTCTGCTGAAAAAAGAGGTTGAACTGACCGAGCCGCTCATTGACCAGGGAGCGGTATCAGAAGTCGAACTGCTCCGGCTTCAGCGTGAAGCCTCCACCATGCTGGGTGAAATCGCTGGCACGAAGCTCTCCATACCAAGAGAAAAATCCAAACTAAATGAAGCACTTAAGGAGATCAAGGAAGAACAACTCCAGTTCTCCAACAATGCCAAAAAAGAACTCAACGAAGTGCAGGCCGAACTCGACACGCTGTCGGCTACTTCGGTGGCGCTGGCCGATCGATTGGAGCGAACCTCGATCCGTTCCCCGGTTTACGGGACAGTGAAGCATGTATTGGTCAATACCGTCGGTGGGGTTATCCAGCCTGGAATGGATCTAATCGAAATCGTCCCTCTCGAGGACACATTGCTGGTCGAAGCACAGATCAAACCATCCGACATCGCCTTTCTGCGGCCGGACCAGGAAGCGATGGTGAAATTTACCGCCTATGACTTCACCATCTACGGTGGACTTGAGGCGGAGCTTGAATACATAAGTGCCGACTCGGTTATTGACGAGAAAGGTAACGCTTTTTACCAGGTTC